>JAPPMR010000435.1 GCA_028818995.1 Candidatus Poribacteria bacterium
ACTGTTTAATGCATCCGATGAGGATCGTGACCACGGAGGTCGTTTTGCATTCGTTGTTCAGAAAAATAAATAGATATCTAACAAATATGGCGATTTTTACCCTGTCGTCCGATAATTTTTTTACGTGCGCATATGTGAAACAATAATGGATATAGATTTTACCCATATTCTATGGAGACGAAGCACATGCAGAACGCACACATCAATTTCCATAAGAAGCTCAAATTTATGGCAAGAATGAAAAAAATACTAAATAAAAAGGAGATTTAGATGAGATATTTAGTCTTGCAGTTTAGTGCAATTGCTGTAGTTTGCATAATGATGGTAGGTTGTGTCCCTACTAATGTTGAACCTGAACCGCCCCGCGCGATTATTACTTTTGACTACTCGCCTCCAGAAACTATGCCCGGATCAGCCAATCTTACATTCGCTGTTGTTGGCGCAGAGATAGTTGGAGGTAAACGCGGAACCCCTATTCCGCTTTTCAAAACCTTTGCAAGCAATATGACAAAAGACTTTGGGGAGATACTGACTGCCCGTGGTTTTAGTGTCAAAGGTCCTTTTCAAGATTTCGAGATTATGACTTATACCGATAAAGAAGGAACCGATCTTATTCTCACGGCTGAGGTCGAGTTCAGTTCAGATACAACGCAAATCAGATCTTCCAGTATTGGAAGGCTCAATGGATCAATAATAGTGACTTGTCATGTCAACCTTGTTGCTTATGAGAGTCTAACGAGGAATCGTCTATGGACAAAGAGTATAGCGATTACACCTATAACAGTGGAACTCATCTCCAGAAATGTGTATCCAAACGGTGCAAGTTTGGCAACGCTGCTGGTAAATGAGAACAAGTTCCACAATGATGTTGGTCGCGCACTTGAGGGCCAATATACTGAAGTTTTGAACCGGATTTACGGCTATATTGAACCGGAGGTCATGTCCATTGTAGGCGAGGCCGCAAAAAAACTGCGGAATCAGAAAATCACACAATAGATATTTGCAAACTGTTCATTGTATCGCTAATTTTGGAGGATACCTTGGAAAATCCAACCTTAGCAAATAGCTTAATCAATTGAATTACAGAAGGAGATTCATTTAAATGCGAAATTTATGTCAATTTTTCTTATCTGCTGTGATCTGTCTTGTTGTTTTTGCAGGGTGTGGTTTACCGGCTATGCCACTGCGAGAACCTATTGCGTTCGACTATACCCCTCAAACGGAAGCTGCTCCAGGTTCCGCTAATGTCACATTTGTCGTTGTTGGTGCCAAGTTAGCAAAGCCCGCACAAGTAAACCCTGCACACGCACTTTTTTCTGTCCAGGTGCCTCTTTTTGATGACTTCGCGAACACTGTGACCAATGATTTCATAGAAGTTCTGAACGCTCGAGGCTATGGTGTAACAGGACCTTATAAAATGTATGGTGACATAATTCATCCAGTTAAGGAAGGGAGTGATTTACTTCTCACAGCAGAGGTAAATATTATAGCAGAGACGAAGAACATCCAAATTGGGAAGGCTTATCCTCGTAACCGCTGGGCGCTCGTAGGTTCTGTGAGCGTAATATGTGATGTCAAACTTGTTCTTTCTGAATGTCTGACGAATGAACCAATGTGGACGAAGAATGTTACCTTAGACCCCTTCACTGTACAAATGGATTCCTTGTACCCTTTCTACACAGGAGCAGGTTTAGCCTCGCTCGCTGCCCAATATGGGAAAATATCAGTAGAAGGACTGAATTCAATCTCCCAGGATACGTATAACACACGTGTTTTTCCTAATTGTCCGATAGGGGTTTTTTTAGAAAGAGATAACAAACTTCACTCTGACCTTGGACGCGCCCTTAAAACACAGTATAAGGAGGCTCTCGGTGTGGTCTATACCTATCTGGATCCGAGGGAAATGGCAATTGTGAAGAATCAAGCCGCTGAACTGCGGAAGAGAAAAGTTTATTAATTAGACTCAAATACTTTATGGTGTGTGCAGATGAATCTCTGCTGGTTTCCGCCAGCAGAGATTTTTTATAAAGGTTATAGAAAGGATTCATGAGAAAAGAAAAAGGAAACCGACCTTATGAAAACGAGATATCTATTTGTTCTCACTGTTATCTTTGTGATACTTGCATTGACACTAAATACCTTTGCTCAAGACTACACGCAATGGCACCTACCTGAAGGGGCCAAAGCCCGCCTCGGTAAAGGGTGGATTTCTGGTGATATCGCGTATTCTCCGGATGGTAGACGCTTGGCGGTTGCGAGTTCTATCGGTATTTGGCTCTACGATGCACATACCGGTACAGAACTTAATCTCCTTACTGGACATGAGGCTCCGATTACTGGCATAGCGTTCAGTCTTGACGGACAGACTGTCGCAAGTGGAAGTTTGGATAACACAGTGCGTTTGTGGGATGCAGTGTCAGGAGCACACAAATCAACTCTCGTCGGACACGAGGATAGAATCACTTCTCTTGCGTATTTCCCGAATGGCACAACCCTTGCCAGTGGGAGTTGGGATAAGACTGTGCGTTTATGGGATACGGTGT
>JAPPMR010000424.1 GCA_028818995.1 Candidatus Poribacteria bacterium
CAAAAGGTTGTCCATCGACTTTCGAGATTTCTGATCGCACAGATTCTGAGCTTCATCAACAATAAGATAGTCGAATTTTTTCTGCTTCGGTCTATAAAGCCTTGAGAAATTTTTAAGTATTCCTGCCACAACTTTACCATCACTACCACTTGAAAGTGGCTCCGCCCATCTCACAAAACGATGGCTAAGATATGGGTTACTGCAAATCAGAGCAACTTTCTCACCATTTTCCTCACAACGTTGTCTCGCAAGTTCCATGGCGAGGACTGTCTTACCCGTACCTGCTGCCCCGTCGATCACACAACAAGGGTTGCGTTTTACTATGCCCAAACTACGAAGTTGATCGTTTGTCAAAATTAACAATTCTTCCCTAAGGGTGTCCAAATCCGAACTGAATATTCTATTTTTCTTTTCTCCATTTGACATACTACTTGGCTCCAAGTTATCTTGTAAATCTGCCAGATATATCTTTGCTTTCTTTTTTTCTTCTTCATCTCTGGGTCCCCTAATATCGCACATTTTCTTTGCGATTTCATTTAATTTTTCCCGCAGTTTATTTCGATTCTGAACATCATTCGACCATATACTATGCGCCAAGTGTTTCGGTAAATCAGGGGTAGGTTTACTCATATCGGTGAACGCGACGGCACATCCAAGCGAAAGGTATTCTATACGCCCAAAACCCTTAAGTCCGTTCCGTTCAAAATCATCTTTCAAAGCAAACATAGCAGATTTGGCTTGATCATGAGGGGATTCTTCTAAAGTTACATCATTAGAGTCATTATACCATTTTCCATTTTGTTTAATTCCATAGGAACCTCCTTTGACTTCCAAACAGATAATACAAAAGTATTCCGGGATAATGACGAGAAAATCTATTTCACGCGGCTCCCGACCAGGATTAGGCACATGTAGTGAATAGAATACTGTCCAATTCCTAGTGTGATCATCATTCTTGAGGGCATTAAATACCATAGATTCTGATCGCACGGAAGGTTGTTTTGTGTAAATCATTCTTGCCATATTTCTGTCTCCTTTTCAGCATATAGCAGGGCAACAATCGTATAAAAAATCATAGCACATCTGTCAAATCTTTACAAATCAAATTCATGTTTTCCACTTTAGCAGAGCTGCTATCATTCTTGAAGATTCGTCTGGGATGATGTTGTTTGCAACTTCATCCGCTCAATTTTCTCTCTAAGTTGCACCAATTCCGCTTCAGTTTTTTCAGTTCGGATTGTTGCGGCTTCAGCAGGCGTTTCTAATACTCACTTCAGTTAGAAAAACGTCCAAGGTAGGTTCCTCAATTTCGAGTTCTTCTTCCCCGAAAGTCTCAATATAAAACCGAATTGCAGAGGTTACGTCCGCAATGCTTTCTTTGTATGTATCACCTTGTCATAACGACACCTTTCAAGCCAAGCGGATAGGTAACATAGCCATCGGTGTGTTTTTCGACGATAATCTTGAATGGTGGCATTCAAGTAATCGTAAAGTTCCTCTATAGAACTGAATTGGGCAGCAAACTCTGCTTTCATTCGATAACACTCTTCAAGGATAGGATCTGTCTGTGGTTCAAGTTGCTCTTTCATCTGCATTTCCTCCATTAACGCTGCATATGTAAACTTTCGGTTTGCCTCTGTATAGTGTAACATAAAAATAGGAGTGTGTAAATATTTTGTCGAATGTTGTCTGAATGCAGGTCGCATTTGGGCGTGTACGCCGCAAATCAGCGATTTTCGCGGATTGGAAATACTTTGCACAGGAAACAGCATATCCTACAAGTGCTACAGGAAACCAACAGCATATCCTACAGTGCCACAGGCTAACAGCCTATGCTACACTCTTTACACACCCTTCCCAAACCGAGAACGCAGTGCCCACAACCCTTGTCCCGGTTCACTGATGTAGAAGAAGCCGCCATCGTTAAATCCATCAACAAGCGTTCCGGGGTTGTATTCAGCGAGTACTTCATTGACAGGTGCCCATTCATAGCCAACCGATTCAATCTCGGTTTGCGTGAGGTGTTCCGTCGCATAAGTGACCTTGAAACGTCCGTCAGTACTGCCGTGAATCAAGTGTGCAGCCGCAGAAAGGTTCTCTTGCAACTCCGGGTTCTCCGAAACCGCGTTGAGCGTTGCAGGCGTACCGCGATAGCCATATTTTCGGATGAGTCGGTCGATTTCCGCGTCCTCACCAAATTCGCGGAGTCCGGGAGCGATGATAATCAACTCGCCGTCGTCTGCCATCGCCATCCGCGTGCGATAAATCGCCTTGTTCCCGAGCCACGTGCTTTTAAACTCCCGCGGATCCAAGTAGACGACCACTTTCGATAACGGTTCATCCAAGAAGGTCATGTTAACAGACCTGCTCAATTCTGCAGCAATCTCAAAGGTGTGGGCATCGTCACCGACGTAAAGTCCACGCATCACGCGCTCTCCAGATGCATTGGCATCCATGACGCTCATAACATATAAAATACCGAGTTGTTTTAGGTAATTGGCATGTGCGTAATTCAACACCCTCCTGACAGAGGTATCTG
>JAPPMR010000488.1 GCA_028818995.1 Candidatus Poribacteria bacterium
TCTTAAAGTCCCCCTGATAAGGGGGATTTAGGGGGTTTAAATACGGAAATTACCGATTTTTTGCGTCTGAATGTCCGATATTTTCTCAATTTGCGTAAGTCCTGATTTTTTTAGGGACATGCGGTCTGTTCTGTAGTCAGGTATTTTAGCCCTCAGGGACATTCGGATGCTTTTTCCGTATACCGTCCAAGACCCCATTGATAAATTTGGGCGAATCCGGGGTGCTGTAGGATTTGGCAATCTCAATAGCCTCGTTAATTGAAGTCGCCGCATCAATGTCACTGAGATAGAGGATTTCGTAAGTTGCACATCGTAGGATAGAGAGATCTACGACAGGCATCCGGTGGAGTTTCCAATTTTGGGATGTGTTTTGAAGTACTGTATCAATTGCCTCCAGATGGGCAGTGGTGCCTTCAACGAGTTGTACCACAAACGGACGGAGTTCCGTTGATGTGTTCTGGCTCTGCCAAAATCGCTCCATGACGATTGGCACCGGTACGTCGGTGAGTTGAATTTGATACAGCATTTGCATCGCAACGATGCGAGATTGTCTACGAGGAGACATTACGAGCCCTGACTTTTCGGTTCTAAAGTATTAACGCATGAAGGATTTCTCACTACAGACGCTACCTTGTATTATACACGGTTTCAGCGCGCATGTCAAGATTTTAACGGATTTACTAACGATATTCTAAACTTTGCTTAACATGAATGTATCTCTAACTATGAATTTTACCATAATTTCTAAAAAAAGTAGATACAATACTTGAAATACTTGACAATTCTGTCAAAAACTTTTAAAATGCCACGTATTAGCCCTTCAGCGAAAGGAAAGGACTTGTGAATTCATATAAAAGAGACTACGGTACCGTTGTTGGACCACATCCTCGCACTGCACAAGCAGGGTTTGAAATACTCCTTGCAGGTGGGAACGCCGTTGATGCCGCTGTTGCCGCTGCCTTCGCAGAGGGTGTTGTGGAACCTTCACATAACGGTATAGCCGGATACGGTGGTTGTGCGCTTATCTATCGCAGGAAAACGGAAGATGTGATCGCGATAGATTACAACACTGCAGCACCAGCTGCCGCCTCCGAAAATATGTTTACGATTGAAGATGCCCCCGACGTGCCTGCAGGTTACCGAGTGCCAGGACGCGTAAACGTTCACGGACCACTATCCATCGGGGTGCCGGGAGTTGTTGCTGGTTTGTGCTTGGCATTAGAGGAGTTTGGGAGTCTACCACTCGCGGATGTTCTTCGTCCGGCTATCAATTCCGCACGCCACGGCTATGCACCGAACAGTGCGAATCGCGGCGGGATAGCGGGGAATGCGGAACGGTGGAAACAGGATTTTCCAGAAACGGCGCGAGTTTTTCTCAAAAATGGGAAACCACCGCAGAAAGGGGAAAGACTCACCAATCCTGAACTCGCTCGAACTTTGGAGGCGGTCGCTGAAGGTGGATCCGCTGCGTTCTATGAAGGCGCAATCGCCGAAACAATCGCAAATCACATTCAGGAACTCGGTGGGTGCTTAACCTCGGATGACCTGAAGAACTACCGTCCTTTTATAACGGAACCTTACGAAATTGAGTATCGCGGCTATTCGGTCTATACAGCACCACTCGGTGCAGGTGGACTGACAACCCTACAGATGCTCCGATTAATAGAGGAATTCGATCTGACAGCGATGTCCCTTCCTGAAAGGTTTCACCTCTTTGCTGAAGCGATGAAAATTTGCTGGCCCGAAAGGCTCCGTCGATTCGGGGACCCACGTGTCGTTGATATAGACATCCAAGCAGAACTCTCGGATAGTCTCACTGCTACACTCAGCGAGAAACTGAAGGCAGGGCTTGAATCACCACACCCCGGAGAAGTCGTCTATTACGAACCAATGAATTGTACAAGTCATATCTCCACTGCGGATGCACAAGGGAATATGGTATCCCTAACACAAACACACGGCGGCGGATTCGGTTCAATGGTAACAGTACCCGGAACAGGCTTGCTCTTCGGGCACGGTGTCGGGCGTTTTGACCCAAGACCTGGGCTTGCGAACTCTGTCGGACCTGAAAAACGCCCACTCCACAATATGGCTCCCTTTCTCGCCACGCGAGAGGGTATACCTTTTGCCACCTACGGTATACCCGGTGGTAGGACCATTCCAAACAACCAGCTTAACATCAGCGTCAGTCTTTTTGACCTACAAGTGTCAATCCAAGAGGCATTGGACGCACCGCGACTTCATACCGATGGTGCTGAACCGATCCAGGTCGAACCGCGGGCAGGTGAGGCCACGCTTAAAGCGTTGCGGGAATTTGGGCACGAAATCACAGCAAGCGCGGGGATCGGGGGACCGGGACACGGTATTCGTCTCTGGGAAAATGGGACTTGCCAAGACGGCGGTACGGACCCGCGAGGCGAAGGAAAAGTAATGAGAAAATAAGAGGAGATCTGAGAATGGTTTTTCGCGAGGATGCCCTCGCAGGAGTGCATATCGTAATTTCGGGCGGGTGTGGGGCGATTGGGCTTGGAATTGTCAA
>JAPPMR010000802.1 GCA_028818995.1 Candidatus Poribacteria bacterium
ACCCGGAACAGATGGAACTCAATAAGCGAAGAATTGACTTCGCAGCAGAGGTTGGGGCAGATTGTTTTATGTTCATGGGGGCGGGAAAACCAAATGACCGCCCCGTAAGCAATGATGATCTCACAAAACTTGCTGATGTTTCTGAGGAATGGGCAGAATACGCATCACGATACGGCTTAGATGTCTGTTATCACATTCATACCAATACAACAGTAGATTCCATTGAGGATTGGGCAAAATACATGAGTCTACTACGCAAGTGTAAATTATGTATAGACGTATCACATTCGGCACTTTGGGGGTTTGATCCGATTGAGTCCATTCGCCGCTACAAGGATGTCCTTGTCTATGTTCATCTTCAGGATTATTCAGGCTACACTGGCGGAGATGGTAGCAATTATGATGTGGATTGGGTTGATGTTGGCGGCGGAGATGCGATGGATTTCCCCGGAATTATGTCCACTTTGGAAGAACTCGATTATGATCGATGGATTACTGCATGCCCAGGGATGGTTGAAGACCGCACGGATGAAGAGCGAATGACGACAAATCGGGAGTATTTGCGGCAATTGGGATATTAGAAGAAATCGGGGATTCAATCCGTCCTACAAGAGGAATAGGAGTGAAGTAAATATATGAATGAATCAGGGGGCGAACTCCGCTCCATTCTTGCCACTGATTGTGGCAGCACTACCACTAAAGCAATCCTGATAGAAAAACGCGGCGATGAGTATCAACTCATCGTACGCGGGGAAGCACCCACAACTGTTGAAGCACCCGTTGAAGACGTAACTGCCGGTGTTATCAATGCAATCACTGAAGTTGAAGAACTTGCCGGACGCAAACTCCTTGACAACGGTGTTATCATTAAACCCCAAAATGGAGATGAGGGTGTTGATGTCTATATTTCAACAAGCAGTGCGGGTGGCGGATTGCAAATGATGGTGGCAGGTGTTGTCCGTAATATGACTGGAGAAAGTGCTGAACGTGCAGCGCTTGGTGCGGGGGCTATTGTCATGGATGTTATCGCATCTAATGACAAACGCCTACCACACGAAAAAATAGAGCGGATTCGACATCTACGTCCCGATATGTTTCTTCTCTCTGGCGGTGTTGATGGAGGAACAACCTCACACGTAGTTGAATTGGCAGAGATTATCGCAGCAGCGCGTCCACAACCACGACTTGGCATTGCTTATGAACTTCCGCTGATCTATGCGGGGAACAAAGACGCGCGTGAACTGATTAGAGAACGTTTGGATGATGTAATGTCTCTGGAGATAGTAGACAACCTCCGTCCAGTATTAGAACGTGAAGAATTGATGCCCACCCGACACAAGATTCAGGAACAATTTCTTGAACACGTGATGGCACACGCCCCCGGCTATAAAAAACTCATTGACTGGACAGATGCTCCCATCATGCCAACACCTGGTGCTGTCGGAGAAATAATTCAAACCGTTTCAGCACAACAAGATATTCAAGTGGTCGGTGTTGACATCGGCGGCGCGACAACCGACGTGTTTTCTGTGTTCAAAAACCACGATGCAGAAGCAGTTTTCAACCGAACCGTCAGTGCCAACCTCGGCATGAGTTATAGTGTGTCTAACGTTCTTGCCGAAGCTGGCATAGACAACGTCTTACGCTGGGTACCTTTTGATATTGAAGTTGGTGACCTTCGGAATCGTGTGAAAAACAAGATGATTCGTCCGACGACTATTCCACAAACGCTGCAGGAATTAGTGCTGGAGCAAGCAATCGCCCGCGAAGCACTCAGATTGGCTTTTGAACAACATAAGCAATTAGCGGTTGAATTGCGAGGTGTGCAACAACAGCGCACTATTTCTGAGGCATTCGATCAGGCAGAAAGTGGACAAACGCTTGTTAACATGCTCTCTTTAGATATGTTAGTCGGTAGTGGAGGCGTTTTATCACACGCACCACGCCGTCAACAGTCCATGCTTATGATGATTGACGCATTCCAACCAGAAGGATTGACACACCTTGCCGTAGATAGCATCTTTATGATGCCCCAACTCGGTGTTTTGGCATAAGTTAACGCTGAAGCTGCAACACAAGTCTTTGAACGGGATTGCCTGATTCATCTCGGTACTTGCATTGCGCCTATAGGTGTCGGAAAAGAGGGTGATGTGTCCCTCTCTATTGAGATTCATTTTTCAGAGAAACCAACCATCACTGAAGAAATACCGTTTGGAGAATTACGACTCTATCCACTCCGATTAGGTGAAAAGGCATCAGTAAAACTTCACCCATCTCGACGATTTGACTTGGGTGTTGGGCATGGCACAGCTGTTGAAACTGAAGCGATGGGCGGTGTTGTAGGACTCGTTATTGATACCCGTGGCAGACCTCTTGAAATTCCAACAGATTCAGCACAGCGAGTTGCGCAGCTTACAAAATGGCAGGAAGCATTAGAGACATATCCAGCTTAAACAGAATACTTGGAATGGAAAATGAGGGGTGTGTAAAGTTTTTCGCATGAGCGTTAGGCAGCTTTTGTGTTTGGATACCAA
>JAPPMR010000314.1 GCA_028818995.1 Candidatus Poribacteria bacterium
GTGCTAAGTTCAGCTTGCGGGGGTGGTGGTCTATGAATAGAGTATCGTTCAGATTCACCGGCATCGCCTCTTTCATCAATGGGTTGTCCTGTCACATCGAAAACTCTGCCGAGCACAGCATCACCTACGGGAACAGTAATCGGACCGCCGGTATCAGTTGCGAGTGTCCCGCGAACTAATCCATCGGTTGTATCCATAGCGACTGCACGCACTCGGTTTTCGCCTAAGTGCTGTTGAACTTCAAGTGCCAATTCGCTTCCGTCGTGACGTTGGACTGTAACAGCGTTGAGGATATCGGGCAATTCGCCTTCCGAAAAATCTATGTCTACTCGTGCGCCGACAACTTCTAATATTTTTCCTTGGTTCATGAGATTTTCCTTTTTTTGATTCTTAATTCAGAGTGGTTGACTGCTTTTCAAATCCAAAAACTGTAGTATGTCCAAACATCTTTTGTTTTTCAAGGGCATTTCCATCGTATACAAACTCGGAGCGATTAGAGATTCGGACACGCCTTCTGAAAGTCGTTGAGTGCTTCTGCCCGATTGATTAACGCGTGTTGCCGATTTCGGGTTGGCATGAGAAGATTAACGCGTTGGATCTTCCGATTCAAGTTCTCCAGTTTTTCACTATACTGGGCGATACCGCGAGCGCGTTCGCGCTCAAAAGTCCGACGGATGACTTCACGCCGACGCGGATACTGCTGGATAATAGCCGCCAATCGCTCTCGGCGGGCTTTCAAGTTTACGAGGACTCTTTCAAGTTGTGTTTTTTCTTGCTTGATTTCTTTCTCCAACTCAATCCACCGAGGGGCAAAACTGTTCTCTTTCAGGAGTCGGTTCGCCATCCGCGCTTGAGGAGTGAGATAAGGGTTCGTGTCCAATTTGAGCGGTTTACCTTTGCCGGGCAAATTCGCGAATTCACCACGTTCCATCGCCTCTTCAATCTGTTTGTTAACGTTGATCGGCATCTGGAACCTCCTCGACTATCAGCCATCGGCTTTCGGCTATCAGTGAAGAGGGTTTCTGGTTCAGTTACGTCTCCTTGCTAACTGCTGACCACTGATGGCTGATGGCTATTTGGCTGACTGCTACTCTTCTGCCTGCTATTCTTAACCCTCTAATGCAGCTGCACCGCTTACAATCTCAGAAATTTCTGTCGTAATCTGTGTTTGACGTGCTCTGTTGCGCTGAAGAATCAACTCGTCGATGAGTTCTTTCGCCTTTTGTGTGGCGTTTTCCATCGCTGCCATCCTTGCGGCTTGCTCCGCCGCGTTGGAATCCAGAAGCACTTTCCACATTTGCATATTTAAGTGTTTCCCGAGTAGCATTTCAAAAAGTTCGATCTGCCCTGGCTCGTAGATATAATCTAAGAAATGCGTATCACCTTCAGGTATCTCAGGCACTAATGGGAGGAGTTGTTCGACAAGCACAGTCTGGAGAATAGCGGATCTGAAATTATTGTAGACGACTTCAACTTTGTCAATTTTTTTGTCAGTATAAAGATGTTCAAACTCGTGGACAACGTCAACCGCTGTTTGAAATTCAAGTTGGCGGAAGATGTTAATGTATGAATCCGTAATGTCGTAGCCACGGCGGTTAAAATGCTCTTGCCCTCGCCTTCCGATGCAGATAAGCGTTACATCCGCACCACTGTCTTGATAGTGTTCTATACGTTCTGTTGTTGTGCGGATCACGTTGCTGTTGAAACTTCCGCACAATCCACGGTCCCCAGAAACGGAGATGATACACACATGTTTTATCTCGCGTGTTTCGAGAAGTGGGTGTGTCAACGCCTGTTCTTCGGTATCCATCTGCGAGATCAGGTGCCCGAGGATAGTGTTCAGTTTTTCAGCGTAAGGGCGCGTTGCGACGATATTTTCCTGTGCACGACGGAGCCGTGCTGCAGCGACGACACGCATCGCATCAGTGACTTGCTCAATATTTTGAATGCTGGCGATGCGCCGCCGAATCTCTCGTAGGGTTGCCATGACTATTCACCTTCTACCGGTGCTTCTTCTGTGTCTGCATCCTGTCCCTGTGCTTCAGGTGGTGCATCACTCCAATTTTCCTTGAATGCTTTTACGGCAGCATGCAGGGTTTCAAGCTGTTCATCACCTAACAAACCTGTTTCGGCGATTTCTGCGAGGAGTTCTGCGTGATTCCTATCAAGGTATTGCAGGAATTCGGATTCAAACCGAGCCACTTCTGATTCCTCAACATCGTCCAAATAACCGTTGGTACCACAGAAGATAGAGGCGACTTCGCGTTCGACGGGCATCGGTTCATATTGCGGTTGCTTCAGCAATTCAACAAGGCGTGTGCCACGTAAAAGAAGGGATTGCGTTAACGCATCTAAATCCGATCCGAATTGTGCAAAAGCGGCAACTTCGCGGAAACTTGCCAAATCAAGCTTAAGGGTGCCTGCCACCTCATTCGATTTCATCGCTCTAACCTGTGCATCTCCACCGACACGTGAAACAGATAACCCGACATCAATTGCAGGTCTCACACCTTGGTTAAACAGATCCGTTGTAA
>JAPPMR010000157.1 GCA_028818995.1 Candidatus Poribacteria bacterium
TGATAGACTTCCACTGTCGTATTAAGTTCTTCTATATGGTTGCTTATCTGATTCCCTACTCCTCTGAGAATACCAGCGAGGTTTTTAAATCCAGCAATAAGTGTTTTGCGGGTTTTGCGATGTTCATAAATATTTGAGAATTCAAAATTCCGTTGCGCTTCGTAGACGAGGTCTGATGACATCCGATTTGCAAGCGAACGCCCCTCTTTATGAAGTCTCGGAAGTGCCTGACCCGTCCCAGGGAAATTCGGAGCAACTCCATGATAGCGGGGCACCATCCGTAAATAGTCTTCCAAGCAGGAAGACTGCGCAGCCAAGTTTTTTGAAAAGCGTCCCAGTTCTGACGCTGCTATTTCAATTTCGTCCCAGAATGGACTATAGGCTGTGTGGTTAAAGTGATTTTCCGCTCTATTCAACGCTTTCGTTGCTGCTTTTAAATTTTCACGCATCTTTTGAATTCGCTGATTGGCAGTATTCACAATTCTACGAATACTTTCATAAAGACGCGCCTGCTTCCGAAGGTAATCCTCTCGCTTTTGAAGCTGCCGCCGAAGGTAATCCTCTTGCTCTCGAAGGTAGTCTTCGTAATCACGACAACGTTTTTGATGCCAAAATCGAATACCATAAGCAGCAATGAAAGCAATGATTCCTAACACAAACGGAGCAGCATTGGAGTAATGTAGACTCATATAAACGCAACCAAATCCTAACACAACAATACTTGATATTAGAGACCAATACTCCCGTTTGGATAAAGGTACTTCCACTTGACTCTCATCTATGTTAGACATTTTTTCTCCTTTTTCTATATCATTGGAATTTGTAGAGTTCAAATCTCTGCTTTTGCAGTTTGTATTTTTCGGTTTGCGCCTCTCTAAAAGTAGGTAAACAACTCCCTACTCTCTATGCCGAAATTCACGCTATTTTGACATAGGGTTTTCCCAAATCAGAACTGTCCCGTCTTTACTCCCGCTGGCAAGCGTGCCATCCGGTGAAAACGCTAAGGCATTCACATCTTTGTGTGCTAGGCGGGGCTTAAGTACTTTTTTGATTTCTGAATCCAAAAACACAATTTCCCCAGAATCTTTTCCAACTGCAATACATGTGTTAGTCTTTGTTAAAAACGCCATGGCAGTAATCGGATATTTAGGTTCTTCCAACATGCTGAAATGCAAAATATTTTTTTTAGTAGTGCCGCACATGAAAACACGAACGTATACCTCTTCGATTCCAGATAACCCTTCGCCGGCTTCAGCAAACATTCCGGATCTTGCAAGTATCTCTCCATCTACTGAAAATGCAGCGGCAGTTCTGCTATGCATCTTGATAATACGCTTTCCTAAGGAATTGCTATGCTGTATTTTATTCAGAGGAGCCAGATTGTTGTTGGATATGACTTCACCTGAGCGAGATTTCCATTCCAGAATATTTCCCGCCTCATTTGCGCCGCGAAGGATTTCTAAGCTAACGAACGTAATCGCTAACAGAGATTCTATTGGGAAAGTATTTCGCTTATGTAGCATTCCATTGGCTATATTATAAACAACAGAGGTCTTATCTGCTCCCACACTCACAAGTAATTGACTGTTTGGTGAGAATGCTAAAGCATTAACCTCACCCTTATGATTTTGAAGTGTTTTTACCTTTTCCAATATTTTCACATCATAGAGCCAGAGTCCCTTTGAAGTCGCCACAGCGAGCAGTGTGCCATCCGGTGAGTATTATATATCATTTACCACACCGTCCACCTTGATAGATTTAGGCGAATCTTGGGCAAAGCCATTTGGAATAAAAACAACTGCAGTCAATATCGAAATAACCGTCAAGTATTTTATCATCTTCATTTTTTCAAATCTCCTTTTCATGCGTTGTTATTTGGCGGGCTGGAGTTCGCCATTTGCATCAAATATAAAAACAGCGGATCCTACACCTGTGATAGAAATACGGACTTTATTAGATCCCATATTAGTCAATGTAACCTTGTCAACATGACTCGAACTACCCACACCCAACGCATACGCACCCCCTCCATTCGAGGGTTGGATGCCATAGGGAAAAACAGTATAGTTTTGTTCTTTCAACCACTTTTTTATCCTCGTTGCCTTGTCCATTTCCTCCTTAGAGAGTGCATTAGTTTGTTCTATGTCAGCAGGTGGAACTGGTTTAACAGTAGATCTCTGTGTATCTACATTTTTCCGCGCCTCAGGACTTTGGCGGTCTGCTGGACTTTCAGTCAGTGGTTCTCTCTGATCTTTCACCTCACAACCGACGATAAAAAGGCATAAAACTATGCACCCAATTAAGAATGTTTTGCAAATTGTCAATGTGTCTTTCATTATATTGCTCCTTTTATGTGTTTTCACGATCCCTTGCGATATGGAGATGATGTTAACGATTTTCGGAGTAAATGAGAGGTTGCAGATCCCAGATAGTTTCTATCGCGAGTTTAAGGACTTAAACTGCTCATCAATGCTGATCTCAACTAAAGGTAGAGGTGCCTCGCCTATATTTTTAAAGCACCATACTGGTAC
>JAPPMR010000181.1 GCA_028818995.1 Candidatus Poribacteria bacterium
CAAATGGCTCTTGCACCAGTTTACCTCTCGCCATAAGAGCAATTCCCCGGTCTATCCCATCAATGTTTGACGTTGTTGTACGATTTAGAGCTCCAATCCAACCTGATACTGTCCAGCCAGTTTCGGACTGTATCTCCTCATCGTCATATTCCCACAAATATGGTTTACCATCCATACCACCTTCAAGTAAGCGTTTCAAATCTCGATCTTCAGGAGTAATTGGGATACCGTTAATCACGACTTCAAAGTCTTGTTGTACACCAATGACAGCAAATCGTCTGGCGAGCCCTCTACGAATTCTTTCGATTGAAATGCTACGGGTTTTGAACTTTGTGATATGTCTAAGTATAATTTTTGTGCCTTTAGAGACAGTTCCAGTAGAATCCAATGGCGGAAATTCGATACTGCGGTCAGTCGCTTTTTTTAGTAGCTCGTCATAATTCATTCTGAAATGGCTGACTTCGCCATCTTTCACACTTTCCACATCAATTTCCTTGGCGATTCCAAATGCCGAGAACTTACCGATCCCTTTTCGCCCCATAATTTTACGATAATAGGGGGACGATGTAACATCATCCCCCTCATTTTCGCGTCTATCTCGACCTACAATGAGATATTTTTTTCGCACCTCCTCATCGGACATGCCAATTCCATCATCGCTGATGATGATTTCTGAGGTCTGTTCTTCAATAGGATCTTCTGGTATTGTAATCTCAACCTTGGTTGCGTTTGCATCCCAACCATTCGCTACCAATTCCCCAATTACTGGGGGCAACGTCGAATACATCTGCAAACCGAGGTGCTTAATGGTACCAACATCAAATTCCATTCGATATGGTTCTTTAGATGGAACTGCGTCAGGACTCATAAGTATGCTCCCTTCAGTGTCAACGCATGTGCTGAAATGATGTTATTCAACATGCTTCCATTATCGTTTTACCCAATTTTTTTGCAAGTTTTACCGGGACAGCATTGCCAATCTGGCGAGATATTCCGAGAAAGGAGGTACTGAAAAATTCGTAATCATCGCCAAAAGTTTGCAGGGCTGCAGCCTCACGCAATGAAATTCCTCTATCTTGCTCGGGATGTATAAAGCGACCGCAATAAACATCTGTGCAGCGACAGGTCAACGTAGGACTCGGCTCATCCCATGCCATCCTTCCAAACACATCCTTATGAGCATTTGGATTCTTTTGATGGCACTTTAACAAAATAGAAGTATCGGTAACATCCCGGCGACTACCGCCATCTTTCGGTATGGCGGCGACAATGCGTTTGTGGTGCGGTTGCAGTTTTCTTGCAGCATGATTCGAATAAATTTTCGACTCTTCCCCATCAGCAATAACGGGATACTTTTCAATGCAGTCCCGCACTGTTGCACTCTGGTTTAGATCTGTGTGTGGGATAGGAAGAGAGATTGAGCCGTGTCTGGATGCCACAAGAATGAAACGCTTTCGCGTTTGTGGTATTCCGAAAAATTTGGCATCGAGCAAATCAGCCGCTTCCGAAAATCCGCACTTTTTCAGAACCTTTATGAATTTTTGATAGATTTCTTTTCCAGAAGCGTTATTTAATCCGGGTACGTTTTCAACCAAAATAAAATCAGGGGGACGTTTTTCAATGATTCGTGCGAAGGCCAATAGGAGTATTTTTCGTTCATCCTTGCCTTTCAGCCGGGTAAGGGTAGAAAATGGTTGACAGGGCGTACAAGCTGCATAAAGGGTTAGGTCTTTTGGCTGGATGCCGAGTTCTTCACAGAGCGTGTCAATGTCAATCGCATTGATGTCGCTGGCGATGAAACGACTGGGCTTGTTATTATGCGTGTAGGTCTGTTGCAGGCGTTCATCATTGTCCACACCTGCCAGCACCGCGATTCCGGCATCCAGTAGCCCCCTTGTTAAACCGCCTGCTCCACAAAAGAAGTCAATAGCTTTAATCATAAAAATTTCTCCCGCACTATGCCTGCCCGAAATTTTTAATCAGGAAAGACCCATTTATAGTTCCGATACCTGCTATATTTAGCAGAAAATCAAAATTTGGACAACTAGAAAACAGTTAGGAAGAAGGTGGATAAAGAAAAGGCTTATTGCCGCTATGTTGACTCCACTACTACTCCCGGCAAGCCGTCTACAATCTCCACAGTCTCCAAACTCACCGTAATCACCTTCCCAATCAGCTTGACGACGTATTGCGGATCATCTTCACGGTTCGGATCGTTGATAATGCCACTGCGTTTGTCCTCTTTGACACGGTATTGATCAATGATCCATTCCAGTGCTGAGCGATTTCCGAGCCGATAAGCCAATGCTTTCGGAGGGATCCCGTCGAGAGTCAAGAAATCGTTGTACACAATCTGCATTTTGTCTTTGGAAAACCTCATCTTTTCCACACGCCAGTCGAGTGGCATATCCGGTGTTTCGATAAACTCAAGCGGATATTCGGACATGTCCTCATAGCCGACGTGGATTTCCGATAGCTGTTGCCCTGCTTTGGCAAAACCCCAAAAGCCTGTGCTGG
>JAPPMR010000773.1 GCA_028818995.1 Candidatus Poribacteria bacterium
CGTTAATATGATACTACAAATTAACAACTTTGTCAAATTTGATTTTACAATTCAATTCTATTTTAGTAATAATTGATATTTTTTGTACATTAAGATATGATGTTTAGACAGTGGTGAAAATTTCTGATGGCAGTACACCTCTATTGAACATTTTAGGAAATATACTATGGAACCAAGATACACACACAGGAAAATCGTTCCTATCTTTGTCATGATGTTAATTCTAATATTAACTAATAGTTCAGAAGCAGTGATCGTCTTCACAGCGACTCCTACTGGAAAAAGTGACATTTACGTTATGAACGATAACGGAGAAGATGTCCGACAACTGACAAAAACACCGGTTTCGGAATTCAAACCACGCTTGTCGCCAAATAGGAAATACATTCTCTTTACGCGTAAGCTGAGTCCGGACTCTGACATTTTTATCATGGATGCAGATGGTAGCAATGAACGTCGTCTGACCCATTTTCGCCCTAACGACACAGATCCTTGCTGGTCGCCTGATGGTAAACAGATGGCGTTTACAAGCACTATAGATGGCGTGCCGAACATCCATATCATGAAACTTGCGAATCGCAACATTAGACAACTAACAAAAAGCAGAGACGGCAAGACATCTGCATCCATGCCGAGTTGGTCGCCTGATGGACAGCATATTGTCCACCAACAGGTTATTGGTTTTAAAACATATATCTATATCACTGATATAGACGGTAAGGAAACCCGGCCTTTTCTTGACGGACCACAACCAAACATCATTGATAATGTGGGAATTTCAAGACATCATCCGCTCTGGTCTCCTGATGGCAAACACGTTATGTATTTTGAAGATCGTATAGGACTTGAAGCGAATCGTCCTGTTAGGCTACCCAGTCACTTGATTGTGGTTAATAAAGATGGTAGGTTTCCAAAAAAGTTGGATATTCCAAAAGACTGGTTGCTACACTCGGCTTGTTGGGCTGCGAATGGAGCGGAAATTCTTTTCTCTGCTGCTGAGGAAGGTTGGGAAATTCCCATAAACATACACAAGCTCAATTTTAACATCTATCGCTATCGTCTACTTGATGAGAAGATAACAAAAATAACAGACAGTCCTACCAAGTACCTTTACCCGCATTGGGTGCCGGGTACACTTTCTGTTTCTCCAGAGGGTAAATTGAACGTACAATGGGGAGAGATAAAAGAGAAAGAGTAAATTGGGTTTGGCTTCTTACAAGTACATAAAGAGGCGAGGTTTCCCAACCTCGCCTACTGGGACGTTTTGGTGTCTATAGACCGCCAAAGTGTCCATTTATGGTGAATTATTAAAATAATTGGACACCTCATTTGTAGGAGCGATCTCCGAATCGCGACCAAAGCCATTCGTAGTCGGGAATCGGAGTTCCCTCCTACAAATGAATAATGTCTAATTAATTCTAAAATCTACCATATTTTAATTCACTATTTCGCGTCCATCCAATTATCCGAGATACCTGTTTCTGTGCGAAGCGGCACACGAAGTGTCAATGCGTTTTCCATTTCTTCAGCGACAATTGCAGCTTGCCCTTCTGCCAATTCATTCGGTGCTTCAAGTATCAATTCATCGTGGATTTGTAATAACATCTTCATTGGCAATTGATCTTTGTCAATTCTGTGTTGGACTTTGACCATAGCAGCTTTTATCAAATCCGCTGCGGTTCCTTGAATCACAGTGTTTATAGCTAACCGTTCACCCAGACTTTGTCTACTCTGAGAATGTTCAAAGATTTCAGGAATGGCACGTCGTCGTCCAGTTAACGTAGAGACATAACCTTGGTCTAACGCTTGCTGAACACAGTTTTGGAAAAATACGTTGATGCCCGGAAAACGTTCTTTGTAATTTGTAATCAATTCTCTCGCCTCATCTACATTCATCCCTTGAATTCGGCGTGCTAATCCTGAGGGTGAAACGCCGTAGATGATACCGAAATTGACGATTTTTGCCTTGTCTCTGAGTTCGCGGGATACGTCTTCTGGTGCAACCTTAAATACTTCTGATGCAACCGATGTATGAATATCTAAATCTTGGGTAAAAATCTCAGTCAGTATCGGGTCTTCACTGAAATGAGCTAATACACGAAGTTCAATCTGCGAATAATCTGCACAAATTAATTTATAACCTTCTGGTGCGATGAATGCGCGCCGCAACTTACGTCCAATTTCTGAACGGACAGGTATATTCTGAAGATTTGGACTGTCAGATTTTAATCGTCCGGTGGCTGTCGTTAGTTGATACAAGTGGGTATGAATACGTTTTGTATCCTCATGAACCGAATGGCGCAGCTGCCCGAGATAGGTGCTTTGCAGATTACGATATTGGCGATATTCGATAATTAAGCGCGGCACACACGTTTTCGGATTGTTTATGTCCTCTTGCGCAGCAAGTGCTTCCAGAACATTTGCATCTGTCGAATTCCTACCTGTTTTAGTGCGTCTTACAGGTTTGAAACCGATTTCATCAAACAATATCTCTGCCAGTCGTACAGGTGAATC
>JAPPMR010000911.1 GCA_028818995.1 Candidatus Poribacteria bacterium
ATCGGCTCATGTCCGAAGATAGTGTGAAGTGCTTGTTCAGCCTCAGAATCAATACGTTCTAAACGGACACAATTAAGCATCACCTGTTTGTATTTTTCTAAGTGATTTTGTGGTGAGAATTTGAATTCTTTACTGGTGAGTGCGTGGATGACTTGCCTCATAACCATAGGTGATTCATCACTTGATAATCTTACCAAAATCTCAAGGACAGCATTCGCATCTACGACATAGAAGTTCGGCAGGCTTTCGGCTATATACAGCCGTAATTTCGGGTCTAGCGTTTTAGACAATTGATCTAAAATGGCCAGATCTTCTTTTCCAATGTATCCCTCTGTTTTGCTTCTCCAGAAATAACTCCCTACAATAATGCGTTTGGCAAAAATGGTGTTCTGATCTAAGAGACGGTGAGTTGCTTCGTTACCTTTATCTTTGTTGACATAGCGAATACCACTGAGCAATCCAGCGGCACAATGCGATTCCTCTGTCTCCCACGCAAGGATATAGTCTAATAGATCAGAACCGTAAGAGGGGTCGAGTTCACCGATAGATTGCAGCAGCGATGTTGCGGTTCCCGGATTCCACCCTTTTTCTGCCCAGATGCTGTCTCTATTACCGCGATACTCCTTGTCTCTTTCAGCAATCTGTATACATTCTTGCATTAGGTTTGAGAGTTGTGCCGGTTTGTATTTCTTAATATACTTTTCCAAAAACACTTGCGTTTGCTCATCACTCTCCCTCATTTTCCAGTTTTGGAATTTTCCAGTAAATTGACGATGGAAAAGATACCTTTCATAGTTCTCATGTTCTCCGAATGTCGCGAGCAATTCTGCTGCCTTCTTTTTCGGAAAACCTTCTAAATAGGTATTCTCTGCATATCCGTGCAGACACCGATCTATCGCGTTCAGAATAGTAAAATCGGTCTCTTTTGATATTTGATAGGTTAATATATTGAAGAACCGCGCCTGCTCTTCTTGTAAAAGACCCTGTTCCTCTTCTGAAATTCCCTGTCGAAATGGGCTCTCCAAAGGATTTATCGCCCGACTGATAGAGCCTATTGCTTCCGTTTTGACGATACTATGTTGAGACGTTTTCAAGCAATGCTCAATTAGATCAATCGCCTTCGCCCTGAGGCGGGTTAATTCAGGTGTATATGTTAAATGGTGCCAACCAAACTTCAAAGAACCACCTTCACTGACAGTTTCACTGAAGTCCAGCACCAGAAGTGAGTCGAGGGCGTTGAGTAGAGCCATGCTCAGTTGCGGTTTATCTTCCGTTTTCCATACCTCAAACACTTCAAGCACTTTAGTTTGAAATACACCGGGTTTGCTCGTTTGGAAGCCTGCCATCCTTTTCAATAATTCTTGCGGTGAGTCATAATTGGGGAGCTCCAAATCATTCATTAGGAGAAGTTTTCGGACTGTTTCCAGCGTCTTTATAAATCCAGAGAGTGTATTGACAGTTTTCTGTGTTTCTTTGGCAATTTTCTTCACCACGTCCTGATGGGTCCGTGTGGATGTCCACGCTGTATAGTGCTCCATCGAGTCTTCTTTAGGGGCATCCAAAATAATATTGAAAATATCAATTGCATCATCCGGACGAAAGTAACTGACCCCTTCCATCTGTTCCAGAATATCCATCCGAACAAAGTTATCACCTTCCTGGGCCCGAGTTTTAAGTGAGGCGACGTGTTCATCAAGAAGGCTTTTTTCACCAACAATGTTCTCCACGCGAGCGAGATTGATGACCACCTTAATAGGAAGAAGTGGTAAAAATTCTTTCAACAGGTTTTTGTGAAAAGAAGACCTTCTCCCGTTGGAAAGGAAACATACTTTCCGTAAAATATAGTCACTAAGTGCATCAGGAAAGACTCGCTGTTTCGCCCCGTACTGAAAAAGTAAACCATCGGTTTTCAGATCATCGCGATACTGCTCTACCTCATAAGGTTCCACTTTGAGAATCTCTGCCAATTTATCGCGTATTTGGTTATTTTCTATGTCAATCGGTGTAATCCCGCTAAGCCACTCAAGCAATTTCCGCCGCCGCTCGCTGGATTCTGGATATTTTTTAAAGTTGTCGTTTAGGTAGGATTCAAAGGTAAGTTCGATTAATTTATCTTTTGTTAAGTCCTTTAGCGGACCAATATCTTCATTAACGAAGTCTATCACCATGACAGCGATTAACGGTGTGTCCCGCGCGATCTTCGCCAATCCCGTCAACATAGCATTGTCGGGAATTCGCGTATGGGTGTGGATAAATTCCTTCGTTCTTTCCAGAGAGAGTTTCCCGATTTCAAGTTCATTAACAGCATTATCTGGTAAGGCAGTTCGGAAACTACCCTCCAAAAACGCTTTGAACGGCTTCCGAGTTATGAGCACTGCTTTGGATTCACTATATCCGGGACTATTCAAGAGTATTCTGATACCGCCGAGATTGTCAAGAAAATCATGCGCATCATCTACAAAAAAGATATACTTACGTTTGGGTGGAATGTCTCCTAAAGCATTTTCAAA
>JAPPMR010000085.1 GCA_028818995.1 Candidatus Poribacteria bacterium
GATACCTACCCCACCCAGGCAAAGGTAAAACTACGAGTCCCGAAAGCAGACAACCCGTACCAAACCATAGTGGTTTGTTAACATCTTTATTCGCATCTGCTGCTGCATCTACCTCAGCTTGTGCGACCACCAAATTTCGCTGGGCATGCGTGGTAAAAGGCATACTAAAAGTTAGTACTACCACCCCAAAAACTAAAACATAGAATATTAAATTTATTTTCATTGTGATTTCACCTTAATGGATTCCAAATATAAGATTACTTTTTTGTAAAAAGAAGGTTTAATTTAGTTCCGAAATACCTACTCAGTTAGTTCCAATTTTGTGCGGATGGCTTGACGCACCTCATCACAGATTTGCATTGCATGTTGTGTATTCTCAGCTGTCGCCGAATCACCGGGATATCGCGAACCTACTGCATAGGCGGATATAATTTTAAAATCCGGTTTCCAAGATTGCCAAATAGACACAATTGGCATAATCAGATCCAATAATTCTTGAAGGTCATGTGTTTTTGAAAAAGCGATGTTTGCCTCTTGCAGCCATGCTTTCAAATACTTTTCAATACACTGTTGGACATGGAAACAGATAGAATTATCAACAGGGTTCGGGGATTGCTGAAGCCATCTTGCTGAATTATAATCCTCTTCGGCTTTTTCTACCCATTCCAGTGTTAAGGGGTTCATACATTCCCTTTCCTTTGCGATAGAGTTCTGCGTGTCTGCTGGCTTTTCTATATTGTAATGTGCATTGGAACCGTGAAGTAGTTCACCTTTTTCAGTAACCTCGCGAAGAAACCAATCGTTGTAGGAAACACGATACGCTATCTCTTCCGGTGAACGCACTAACAGGTCCATGCTGAAACGATACGGAATTCGTTGGCGTATCTCTACAGCTTTGTTGCGAAACTCTGATTTCGGAATAGGCATCACGACAAGCAGATCTACATCCGAGTCTTCCGTTGGCGTACCATAAGCATAGGAACCAAAGAGGATAACCTGTAACGGTGCAAATTCACGCACGATGTCGTCACACGTCGCTTGTATTTCTTGTCGACTAACCATGTGATTACTCCTTACTATTACCGATTCGAAAACAAGTAAATCACAAACTTAATTCAAACAGTCTTTAAATCAAAACAGCCAACATCCTGCTCTACCGGGAACATAATGCTGAGAGAAAAAGATACCGATCGTAATAGGCATCATATCTTTTTCTGGTAATGAGAAGAAAGGTCTATCTATACGCAATTCAAGTTTTAGACGACTCTTTGTAAGGCGGAGCATTGAGATGCCGCCGACAACATAAGCACCTAAACCGTTATCGTCTCCTGAATCGTAATCGTAATCGTTATAATAATCAGCTTCGTAGTCCCAATCATTATAACTTCCACCAAAAATGGAGAGTCCGCCTCCTATATAGGGTGAAATATTCTGTTTATTGAAGAAGTAACGTGCACCAATAGACCATGAACCGAATGAATATTCGTCTCCGAAGCTTCCTCGAAACTCTGTACCTACAGCATACTTTGGTGTCTCATAAGACCACCCGAATTCATATCCTGGTTCAGCAGCAGCGTCAGTTCCTGCGTATAAAGGCACCGAAGATTCCCATATTCCAGAGAGATTCCCCATCCATTTTCCGAAGTTCGCGTGCCTCTTGTTCGGTGACGGTCTCAAGGTCCGCAGTGGAAGCTATAGGTTTATTATGAACAAGAGCATCAACCAACCTTGGTGCTGCGGCGATCATCTCCTCAATATTAGCAATCCAAAGTTGCTTCTCAACTACAACCGTCCCGAGTGAATTTACCTGACTCAGATGAACCAGTACCTTTTCACCTAAACGGCGGAAAGTAACGCGATATATATTTCCGGATGTAGTTACTTCAAAAACCGGCTCGTTGACAGCAATGCCAAGTTTTCGGAATTCTGCAGCAATCAACATCGCCGCACTTTGTGCATCAACATCATCAATTCCTGCATTGTCTGCAATGAATAATTCAGCAGCCTCAACTTGTGTTGATGTGGATGCAGAACTTTGTTGAGCGTAAGTAGTAAAGGGGAAGACACATATTAGCGTTAGTATGAAAAAGTTTAAGATATGAGACATTGCAGTGATTTTCATTTTTTCTCCTTGCTGAATTTTATATTGATAAGAGCAAATTTGTGTGATTTCAAGATAGATACACTTCTTGTGAAATTATAGTGATTTCAGTTATGTTTAGTAGTAATTCGGTTATGTTTTCTTTAAAGAATTCAAATTGAGGCTACCATCGTGTGCTACGTTCTATCAGTCTCATAAACTCTTGTTGTGTTAAAAGAAAAGACTGAAAAGAGTTACTACAAAAGGAATGGCTAAAATAGGAATTAAGATAAAACCGACAAGAGCGGAAATAAGCTGAATCTTGCGAGCGGTAGCTTTATAAACTTCTGTGTAAATGAAGACTTCCTCATTCGACTTTGCAAGGAACCGGATAGCAGGTGGTGATGGTTCGTAAACGTAAGCGGTAAG
>JAPPMR010000258.1:0-21913 GCA_028818995.1 Candidatus Poribacteria bacterium
ATAAGAGATAGAGACGAGTTTCAGTTGCCGCCATGTTGTAAAGGTGAAGGCTTCGGGTGCCGTCCAGATTGATCTCAAAATTTTCGTTTGGGTAGGGTGTCCCATCATGCCCATAAACATGAACTTTCCTATCCATCCCAGTCAACGCATAAAAACGCGTTGCAGTTAAGGCAATCGTCGGTGCGTTCCCACCAACATCTTGACCAAGGGAAAAAGTAGCATTACTTCTTGTGTCCGTTAGGTCAAACACATAGACTTTTCTACGATAAGTCGGATCAGATTCGCGTGAATCGTCATATCTCTCTAATAAAAAAAGATGGGTTTCTGTAGCTCTGATTTGGACACCGCTAACGTTTAAGTCTTTTATATGTTCTTCTCCAAGTTTTATGTCCTTATCCGGACGTCGAGTTCCATCATGTGTGTAAGCACTGATGTGAGCTACATGGCGCCGAATGCCATATAACATATAGACGTGTGTTGCTGTAGAAGTAATGCTTCTGACATCTAACTCTCCAGGGTTAAGGTCCCACGACTGAATCTCTGGAAACTTCACAGTAAGCATAAAGGTTAGATCGGCACTACCTTTACTGTTTGTTGCTGTAACCTGTATATTTTCAACGTCTGCCCTTGTTGGTGTGCCTGAAAGTACTCCATTTTGTAGCGTAAGCCAGTTAGGTGGTGTATAACCTTCTGTGAAGTCGATCTGCGGTGTTGGATCACCCTTTGCTAATTCTGTTAAGGAGAACGTCCAATAAGAACCTTTTTCTGCCTCAGGGATTAAAACGGAATTCCAACTCGGTATACCTACAACAGTAGCAGTGCTAACAGTACCAGGGATCGGATATGAATAGACCTTCTGGTCAAGAAAATCTACTACGAACAGATGAGATGATGTCGCTGTAATACCTGTCGGGCTCCTATTTTCGCTAACAAGTTCAACAACTTCCTTGTACTGCAACTTACCATCAAAACCGTAAGCATAGATTTTGTCTGCATCACCATCTACAACGTAAAGGCGTGTAGGAGTAGCTGTAATACCTGTAGGTTCACGATGATTATAGAGATTCACATCTTCAGTAGGTTGATGTGTTCCGTCATGTGCGTAGACATAAACCTTGTCATCTTCGTTGTCAACAACATAAAGACGCGTTATTGTTGCGGCAATACCTGCGGGAGACTGATTGCCCGAATGCAATTGAAAATCACCCTCAAAATTTTTTCCATCCACATCTAAAATTGAGACGTTTTTTGCCTTGTTGTCCACAATATAGATATTTGCCGCTGTTGATGCGATACCAATTGGGTTTCCGGTAAACGCTTTGATACTAACATCCTCTGCGGTGTATCGTTCTCCATTGTGCCCATAGACATAGATTTTATCATCAATAATATCTGTAATATAAACTCGGTTGTCTGTTGCTGCAATACCTTGTGCAGTATCATTCAAGGTATCAATCGACCAATTCGAAGATATTTCACCTTCAACAACCAAATGTATTACGCGGTCTACCCAAGTTCTGTATTCGGGGCGATTAAGAGCTGTAAACGCCGTGAGTTGGATAGGAAATATACCACCCTTTGTCGGGGTGCCTGAAAGCACACCATTTCTTAGTTTTAACCAATCGGGCGGTGTATAACCTGCCGAAAAAATAACTGTTGGTCTGGGATTGCCAGTAACAAAATCTTTTACAGACAGTGACCAATCATCGTATACCCTTGCCTTTGGTACTGAAAAATCGATCCAACTCGCTGCAACAGGTGCTGGAGCAACATTTATGGTAAAATATTGGTCTGCACTACCGTGTTCGTTTGTAGCAGTCAACTCAACAATATACGTGCCATCTGATGGCGGCGTGCCAGATAATACATTATCTTTCAGTGATAACCACTCCGGTTTTCTATAACCTTCTGTGAAAGTAACAGTTGGCTCAGGGTTGCCAAATAAGAGATCCGAAGCAGTACTTACGTCAAGAATCCAATTAGTACCTGCGATCGCTTGATATTTGTCCCAGTCTTTGCCGTCTGTAGCTAACCGTGACATATAGGCAATATCGCCATCAACAGGTTGTTCGCGCCGAATTATATCTGCTGTTATAGGCTTCCAACTCGGTGCTGCTGGAGGACCATAGACAAAAATTTCTCTACCAAACGAACCTGTACCCATTGAAATAAAAAAAGTATCTCCATTTACTGCTATACCAGATTCCTGTGGATGGATTGAAAGAATATTTAGTTTAAAACTCTCCTCAGGTAAATATTCAAATACGTCGCGTCCATCTAAAGCATAGACAAAAATCTCTGCAACTAAATCAGGTCTCCCCCTATAAAAATTAATACCTCTATCAAGCACATAAACACGGTTTTTAACAATTGTTATGCCACATGGATACCTATGGGTTGGATGGAGGTCAATTGGATTACCGGGCAAAGCAAGTCCAGACGAAGACTTAAAGCGATAGATTCGTGGAGCACCACCCCACCCATTTTTACCAGTATCCATAGCGTATAATATACCTTCTGAATCAATTGCAAGTCCTATTCCTTGTCCAAAAAGCTCCTGTTCAAATGGAAGTTCAAGATCTATTAACCTGGTTGCACCATTGGGAATAGACGCTTCGGAATTAAGAGAACAATACATGACAAAGTATGTCTTTCCAAGATTATCACCGTAGGATTGACTGCGAATAGCAAGAATGTTTTGAGCAAGTACATAAAGATTGTGATGGTCTGAAGCCATACCATGAAAATCTACGTATGAATTAAACAGATCAAAATCTATCGACTTCTTGCCAGAGTCAGCGTACAAGCTGCCCGGTACGCCCTCAGAATATTTTCTGCCATATATTTTCCCATAGCGTCCGGCACTTGCTGCCAAGTAAACGTTTGTATCTGTCGCAGCTAAGCCCGATCCAGGGCTGGATATGCTATAATAATAACTCGGTGTGGCAGGCGGCTTTGCGGGCAAATCAATCACTGGACGTTCCGCAACTTCCTCCGGAATTGAATATCTATATACCACCGGCTCATAACCTCTTTTGCCATCAGATCGACTTTGAGACAACAATATAAATAATTTACCGCCTAATGGTGTTGTTGCAATACCTGATAAGATTTGACGTGGTACGTTAACGTAGGCTTTTTTCCCGTGCCATAAGTCGTTGTTAAAATCTTCGCGAGCGCGTCTACCGCCGTCTTGGGCATCGTACACATAGATTGTAGGATCATAAGGATTATGAACATAGACGCGAGTATCTGTTGCAGCAACGTAAGGTCTACCACCCTCTGCATCAGTTGTAGTCCCCTTACATCTTCTTATATAAGAAACTCTCTTTCCGTTTTCATCACCCTGGATGTCCTGAAACTTGTAAATATAGATGTTTTTTTCTGCGGTGATAAAATGCGTTTCCGTTGCGGCTATACCCTTTTTGCCACCTCCGTAGACATTAGCAATGTCCTCTTCAGGTAAACGGTTTCCGTCAAAGTCGTAGGCATCAATAAGAGGGTACGTGAAATACGAAATATAGACAAGTTTGCTTGTTACCGCAATGCCGTGGGGAGTTCGTTCCGGTTCAAGTTCAAATTCCTCGTCTGGACGACGGGTGCCTTCATGATCAAAGACATAGACTTTTCTAATATACTTTTTTACTTTTTTTTCTGGGTCTAACCCATTATATAAAAGGTAGAAACGTGTCGTTGAAGCCGCGAAATCTTTTATTATTACATTTACGCCAGTTCTATTACGCGGTATTTCAAGACGAATCGATGCTTCACGCTGCGCATGAACAAGATTATTAGATAACGTTGAAATGGAAAGACAAACGAATAAAAATAGGATGAAACGAAAAAGAGTTTTTCTCATCAAGGACCACTCCCCTTGTGGTTGCGAACTTTTATAGGTATTGACTGTGCAACTTAAGAATGCCATCCAATGCACAGCCTTGCGTTTTTCTTATACCAAACTTACGTCCTTAAATCAACATAAATTTAGCAGGATTTTCGATCATCTACACAACATCAATCAGTGCCCTTTTCCAAAACGGGTTCAATTTGTCCTGTCTCCAACGAACGATTCGCTGCCAGTGTAACAGCGAGCGTTCTGACGGCATCTGCGTAGGAGGAACGCACTAAATTTTGATTATTCGTTTCAACTGCTTTGACAAACTGCTCAACTTGTCTGAAATAACCGGCTTCGGCACCAGTAAAGTCAATCCCCTCACCACCGATCTGTCCGCGCAAACTGAGATCGTGTGTAAGTTTCAAATAGATGTCATCTCCCACCAACTCGGTAGCGAAATTCTCGTGTGCGCGAGCAACACAAGTACTCGTTATACTACCGACTGCACCGCCCTCAAATTTCAGATTGCAAACAGTACATTCCTCAAAATCGGCTATATCTTCAGAAACACCTTTGATACCAAAAGCTTGGACATTTTCAACATCGCCAAGGAAGTAGCGGATGAGGTCAAAAACGTGTGTAGTCTGCTCAACCATCTGTCCACGGGATATTTCAAATTTTCCCCACCATGGATGACTCGCACCCATTCTCGCCAAAAATCTTCCAATTCCCATTGTCAACTTCCGATCACCGACTAATTCCTTCGCTTTATCTGTGATGTCGCTATATCGTGCCATATAGCCAACTTGGTTTATGACACCTGCGTCTTTGATGGCATTGCAAGCAATTTGAGCAGTATCCATATCTTGTGCGACAGGTTTTGCCACAAAAACTGCAGCGCCCGACTTTGCAGCATCTGCTACTTGTGTTGTGTGTGCTCCTGGAGGGATACAGGTAAAAACTACATCAGGGTTTTCTTTCTGCAGCATTTCTTGATGATTCGTGTATGCCGTAGCGTTTTCTTCGGCAGCTATTGCTGCTGCGCGATCGGCATTTATATCACATACCGCTGCAATGGGACGTTGTAGTCGTTTTAAACTTCCACGGTAGCTTCCTGCAATACCACCAACACCAATAAAAGTAATTTTCATATATATTTCCTTTTCTATGAGAACATTGGAATAGGGCACTCTCGGAAGATTGCCCTTACTTTTTAGTCATCAGCAGGAACAGCACTCTTGAGCAATTCCTCTTCTGAAACATTTCGGAAGCGCGCCTCTGCATCTCTTAAAAAGAAGCCACGAAGGTCCGTTGTGATCGCATACAAGGCGGGCATTACAAACAGTGTCATAATCGTTGCGAATGCAAGTCCGAAGATAATCGTATTTGCTATTGGCATCCAGATAGGTGATTTTCCTCCAAGCCCTATCGCCATCGGGATAAGTCCGAAAATTGTCGTCAACGATGTTAGAATAATCGGACGCAACCGAACACTACTCCCCTTCAGAATTGCATACCATTTATTATAACCGCGTTCACGATATTTGTTAATAAAATCTATTAGCACAATAGAATCGTTTACCACAATTCCTGTGAGTGCAACAATACCGAACATCGCCACCATACTTAGCATTGCATTGGAAAGAAGAAGTCCAATCATAGCGCCAATCATACCAAACGGCACAGCAAACAAAATAATGATCGGTTGACTAAATGACTTGAATTGCGCCCCTAACACAACATAAATTAATAACAACCCTACGATAAACAGCTTCCATAAATCAGAAAAAGATTTTACAATCTCACTAAAGACACCCTGAAAATCAAGTCTATATCCAGGAAATAGTGATTCAATATCAGCAAACGCACTGATTAATGCTTGATTCACTTTCACGGCAGTCGTTTTTTGTTTATCAATTGAGGCATACACCGTAATAGCGCGTTCACCATCAAAGCGACGGATGTCAGTGTATCCTTTTTCTTCTACAACATCTGCGATATCTTTGAGAGGAATAATAGCACCAATAGGTGTTGCAATCAATAAGTTATTGAGATCGGGTACTGTTTGTAAATTATTCTTTTGATATTTTACAATGACATCAACGGCTTCGTCTGCTTCACGGTAAGTTGTAGCTTTGACTCCTTTAATAGCGTTTCGCACCGTCTGTGCAATTTGGAGGATACTTACCCCGTGTTGATGTGCCTTTTCAGGTTTTAAATAAACACGAAGTTCAGAACTTCCAATGTCAAAGTCGTCTTGGATATCATAAACACCGTCTATTTGATTCAACCTTTCTTTTAGCAAATCGGTAAGTTTTCTAAGTTGTTCAAATCGCGGTCCTTTTACCTTAACTTGAATGTCTCGTCCTTGAGAGGGACCGCCTTCCAATTTGTCAAAATTTAGTTTTTCTATACCACTAATTTCCGCTATTTTTGGTCTTAGCGATGCCATTATCTCATCTACACTTCGGTCCCGCTTTTCCTGCGGCGTAAGTTCAACTAAAACCTCTCCGAAATTCGATCCATAAATTGTATTATCCACAATCCCAGAAGTAGTCGTATGTAAACCGATGTTACTGACGATTGCAACGCGTTCATCTATAGGGACACTTCTGGTTACATCTTCAATATCTGCAATCACTGCAGCTGTTTCCTGTATACCGTAGGAAGGTGGCATCTCGGCTTTAATATAGAATTGTGGAAACTCTTCGTTAGGGAAGAGTTCTTTGTCAAGGATTAAAAACGCACTAACACATGCAATCAAACCTATAAAGAGAACACCGCTAACAAAAACATAACGATGCCGGATCGTCCCTTTGAGAATTTTTACATATCGATTTCGGATTAGGTAAAACCATCTTTTTGTATGGGTTTCTTGTCTTTTCGTTCTTCCCCATTCTGACACGTGCGCTGGCAAAACCATGAATACTTCAAAGAGAGAAGCCAACAATACGAGAATCACTAAGATCGGCACAACTTGCAGAAACTGTCCAGCAACACCAGACATAAACATCAAAGGACCAAACGCGCAGATTGTTGTCAAACTCGCAGCGACAACAGGCCAGCCAACCTCTTCTGCACCACGTATCGCAGCGACTTTTGGGGATTTTCCCGACTCAATATGCCTGTAGATATTTTCTATCACAACAATGGCATCATCCACAACAATTCCGACAACTAAGATTAACCCAAATAGTGCTACACTACTAAGCGTGTACCCACTGATAGACATAAACCAGAAGGTCGCCATAAATGCAACAGGTATTCCGAGTGCAGCGAATACGGCGTTTCGCCATCCGATGAAGACAAGGAGCAGCAGAACAACGAGAATTAAACCAAAAAGCGCATTTGTTTCTAAAATGCTTAAACGTTGTTTCAGGATGACTGAATTATCTTTAAACGTTGTCAATTCAGCACCTTGTGGAAGTTGACGCTTCCGTTTTTCAACTATTTTTCGTAGTTGAGTAACTAAAGCCAACGTGTTACCTTCGCTCTTTTTCTGAACGGTTAGACTAATTGAGGGTTCTCCATTAAGACGAGACAACGTACGTGTTTTTTCATAGATGTCGGAGACAGTTGCCACATCGCTGAGCCGCAGGGGTGAACCTGTAGGTTGAACAGCGATGATAGTCTCACTAATAGATTCAAGGGTGCTGAATTCTCCCATTGTGCGCACCATGAATTCTGTGTTGCCAAGTTCCATTGTACCCGCAGGAAGGTTCAAGTTGTTCTCCCTCAGTGAAGTTATAATTGCGGACATAGGGAGATGATATGCCTTCAATTTATCAGGATTTACCTCAATCCATATCTCTCTTTCACGAAAACCTGCAATCCGAACCGCTGCGATGTTTTTGATACTCAAGATTTCATCCTTAATGTCCTCCGCGATGCCTCGCATCTGCTTTTCTAAAATACGCCCTCCGACTATGACCGTCAATATAGGAAAACCAGTGAAAACATCCCAATCTTTGACTGTCGGATCTTCCCAAATACCATCTGGAAGTTCATTTACCTGTTCAACCGCTGAACGGAGTTTCTCAAGTTCTTTATCAAAATCCCTGTCACTCATCTCTTCAAATTTCACATAGATGCGCGATCTGCCTTCGGATGAAGTAGATGACATGATTTCTACCCTACTGATATTTTCTTCAATTGCGGCTTCAATAGGAGCAGTGACCAGTTTTTCAACCTCTTCCGAAGAAGCACCAGGGTACTGTGTGGTAACAAAAGCACTTTTTATCGTAACTTCCGGGAGCATCTCACGTGGCAGGTTAATCCATGCGTATAACCCAAATATAATGATTAAAATCATCAACATGTTTGCTAAAACAGGGTTGTTTACAGACATTTTAGGGATCGACATGGTGGTAATTCTCGTCTGAACAATGTTCACACATTTTAGTTTTGCAACAAATGTAATGTTTGAAAAAATTCCCTTTGTTAGTTTATCATATATTCAAAACATATCTGAACATTTTTGGGATAATGCAAGGACGTGGGCTAATTTGGGAAAATACTGGAGTTCAGTATTAGGTAAGGCTGTTCACTTGGAAGGAAATGTCTTGAAGTTGATATGAAACAGACGAAAGTTCTTCACAAACCTCAGCGATCTCTTCTAAAATCTCATTGACTTCGGGATTATCTGATGATATACTTATTTATCCATCGGTATCCTCTCCTATGAAAATGATTATTAGGAAAAGATACCATTTTTTCTTGCACTTCGCAACATCTCATCTCTTTACACATCAGTGTGTCTACAAAAACTTTACACACCCAGTCCTGAGCTAAGATTAAAAATTCTACGCCATACATCATAGATGCCTGAAATACATCTTTCAAAAATGCAAAATTGGCATAAGCTCTACCTGCTTCAACTTCCAGAACAATTTTCCCATCATTGCTTATACCATCTGCCTTAAAGGATTGGTCAACGGTATTATTCAAGCCAAACAAAATAGGCGCAGATATTTTTGCCCTCTTGCTTTCCCTGTTTCTACCGTAAATTCTATATCCTCAAGATGAGGTCTCAATACATCTAAAACTTCGTCGCTTTTTAGTTCGTTTTCTGGAGATTTAATCTGTTCGTATGCTCGTTTAAAGCAATTATAGTGAATTTTACAATTAACTTTACATTATTGAGTTGTAGGAGGGAACTCCGATTCCCGACAGCTAATAGGTTGAGTCGTGATTCGGAGATCACTCCTACAGAAGAAGTGTAAACTTATATTTCTAATTCACTATAATGACCTGCTCAATCTGAACAGTAATTCCAATGGACCGAGGGAAAAGTTGGTATTTCAGCACGTTCATTCGCTCCAAATTAATCACAACTTGCTCAAAACTGTTTGTTGCTATCTAATAAAATAGTTACGGGCCCGTCGTTAATCAGTTCCACGTCCATCATAGCTTGAAAGGTTCCACCTCGTGTCGGGATGTTTAGTTTTTCTAAAGCGGTGATGAATTGTTCATAAAGTGCATTTGCGACTTCGGGACGCGCTGCATCTATAAAACTTGGACGGCGTCCTTTGCGGCAGTCACCGTAGAGCGTGAATTGTGATACAACGAGGGCTTCGCCTCCGATGTCAAGCAGCGAACAGTTCATTTTACCATCCGCATCTTCAAAGATACGCAGATTAGCGGCTTTGTTAGCGATATATTCCAATTCTGTTTCGGTATCGTCATGTGCAATGCCAAGAAATATAAGCAATCCCGCCCCGATTTCTGAAACGAGTTCACCGTCTACTTTGACACTTGCTGATTGGACACGTTGGATGACTGCTCTCATAGCGTCTTCTCATTCTGCTCAGGACTATTTAGTTTTCGTTTTTTTGGCTCATCACCGTTTAGCGCGTGTTGGGTTTCGTAAACTCAACCCATAGATGTCAATTTAGTGAGTAACGTTTGGATATCTGATACACCTTTCGCCCCTCTGGGGCTTGCTTCCTGACTGGATTAACGTTTCCTATACACCTTTCGCCTCTCCGAGGCTTTAGCAAAGCATATTTCAGCACCAGCGGTGCGGAATATGTATAGAATACGTATCACCCAAAACCCAAAGCACCAGCGGTGCGAAAGGTGTCTGGACTAAATCGGGTTTACAAAATCATCTAACAAGATACATGTTCTTAAGTTGACACCTATGAGGTTCGTAAACTCAACCCATAGGTGTCAACTTAAGCAATTTTCTAAACATGGAAAACCCTCTTCAGCCCCGCTGAATGCCATAAAGGCATTCATAGCGTTGATTTGGTAGGGGCGGTATGTTTATAGAAAATGGATAATCCATCTCTTGAGCCCCGTAGGGGCGGTATGTTATCACCTCAGTCTACCCGTCAGATATGTCGTTCCTACGGAACTCAAGAGGGGTGGGTAACATTTTTTTCTATAAACATATCGTCCCTACCAAATCAACGCCAAATGCGCTTTTTGGCATTTGTCGGGACTAAATATGGGACAGTTTCAATCACCATAAGGGTTGAGAAGCATTCATCAAACCGTAGACATCTTCTTAAGTTGACACCCGGGGAATGCCATACGCGCATTCATACCGTTGATTTATAGGGTTTCGTAAACTCAACCCAACCTTCAAAAAAACTATCACAAGTCGTTAAAATAGCAACTTATTTCCGTCCATTTGCTGTGCTTTTTCGCCTCCTAACGTCAGGCTAAAATGAAATCCGGGTAGATTATTGAGTCCAATTTGAAATGCCAACGTATTAGAGACTTCATAACGGAATGCAAGACCGAGAATACTTGAGAAGCTGACTCCAGCATACTGGACTTCACGTGAGAAATCGCCGGCGAGCCACATGTTATCTGAAATAGCGATTTCACCACCCGCTTGCCAATTAAGCGTAAAAAAGTCTGTTGTTTTAAGTGCTTTTGAAGATAAAAAGATACCTGCCCCCGCATGAACTTTAAAATACCTACCAAATCTTTGTGTGCCAACAAAATAGGTATTGATACCGACAAATGGGAAGCCATCAATAGGACTCTTATCAATGAAATCGTTATCAGAATTAAGGCGGTCATCTGCGGTGAAACCGGAATAGAAATCTCCTCCGACTGAAATACTTGGAAACCCATCATTTTTTTCTGGTTTGATGTTATATTTAATCCCGATAAGTCCTTCATAGAGCGGTTGGTCGTAAACTCGTTTAGAGTCCAGTTCTGGGTCTCCAGTATTATAAAAATCGCGAACGACTTTGTGGACACCGCCTGTTGAGAGGGTAGCCCCCAACTGCAAATCGAGTTGTTCACTTAAGCCGTAAGTAAAACGGACTGGTATAATGAATGTCTCAATTTCGAGTGTGACACGGTGAGATTCTTCAAATCCACCGATGACGACATTCTGGCTATGTTCGGGCAATATTTCATTTTTAGAATGCTGGAACAAGCCAAAGGATGTAACAGATCCGCCCTTGCCTATCGTATCCGCAGTTTGGATAGTTGTGAGTTGGGAAGTGGACAATGATTGTGCAAAAATCGGAGAACTAATTCCGATGAAAATTAAAATGATTCCAATAGTGATGTGGTTTTTAAAGTGCATAGATTTCCTCAATATCTTTTTACCAAAGTTTTAATTAAGTGCTTGTGCTTCAACCATCTCGCTTTCGTCTCGCTTGCCATCAGGTCCAGGCGTATCGTCGAATGCGGTGATGAAGTAAGACCGAGTTACAAGTTGCTGGCCAATTAAGATCGGGTCTTCGCCAGGAATTGTCAAACCGTTGTCTCTTGGACCAGCAGACTGCCGCGGTAGCAAATTACCTTCTGCATCTTTTGTATAGATTTGGTAGCCTGCAAGGTCTCTCTCAGTATTCGCGGTCCATGAAATAATAGCATCGTACTTGTTGTTAAAAAAGGATCGCGCTGCGTAAATTACCGTAACATTTTTTGGTGGGGCGGGTGGCAAGTGTGGAGAGGTGGCACTAATAGTGGTAATGGCTTCTACACCAAACTCATCAACAGCAGCAACACGATAAACTTTGGATTCACCGTCTTCTTGAAAATTAACGTCAAAATAATAGAGTTGATCTCGCTTTATCTCCGCCACACGTCTAAAAGCAAGTTCTTTTCCTGTCCCTTCATCTCTTGCTATGTAGATTCGGAAAAGGGAAAAATCGTTTGGAAAATCGTAGTTTTCCCAAAATAGTTTGACGGTGAGGTCTGCCGGGGTACCCAGTGTTACAACAGGAAGAGCAGGGGGAATACTGGGTATGCCAGCAACTGTTTGCCAAACTTGGATCGGTTCTTCAGAAATACTTGGTGGGTTAGATGGATCTGGTGTTTCAACATCGTTTATATCAATGTATGAAATACGATATTCATACGCAAGGACACGACCGAGTGAATCTTTACGATCATTTTCAATATTCTGGGTATCCACGAACTCACTTGCAGGCGCGTCAACCGTTCCGACTAACTCAAACGGTTCATCTGAATTGGCAATTGAACGTCGATAGATTCGGTAAGCCTTGATACCTTCCTGCCCGATATCTGTCCAAGTCACACGAACTTGTTGGTCACCAGGATAAAGCGTGAGTCCTTCTGGAGACCCAGCTGTTCGCAAATTATCTGAGTCAAGCGGGTTTGCGAAATCCTCACTATTCGTGCATGCTAAAAACACCGTAATTATTAGGAACAACGGCAAACAAAGTATGGGTGCTGTTCTTAACGAAAAACGGCGCGATTGCGTTTTAAAAAGACTGTATAATGAATGCATTTAATTTTCTCCCACAAATTGGTAGTCTATCTCACACTACGGAATAAGGTGTTAAAGACACGCCTAACAAACAATACAATAAGAAGCCTTAGAAACGGTGTAAGTATTGCAGACTAACTCGCTGTTTTTGAAAATCGTAGTAAGGTCGAAAGTTGTAAATTAGCGACTCACCTAAAATTTCGTCCCCTAATACACGTGAAGAGGCAAAGTTAATTGGATATTGTGCGTTGCTATTAATATAGTTTGGTATTTGCGTTAATGGTGGCGTTTCAATTGAAGCGTTTTCCAACTGGTTAAAGATGGAGAGGACTACAGCAAGTCCTATACATCCGTATCCGACGCGAGACATAATGACACTGGCATTTTCCCTCGCAACTACGTCACTTTTGTGACTTTGAATATCCGCCTGGATTGCAGCAGAGAGATATTCCTCATACCGACGTTCAGCAGAAGTATGCAGCAGCGTACTACCGACTTGCAAGCCTACTCCAGATGCAAACAAGGTTATAGCAAGACCGTGTGAGCGGCGAGCTGCCTGTGCAGGTAGAATTGTCAATCCAATAAAAAAAACACAACATACTCCGATCACAAACCGTTTCTGAGTCGAACTTTTATGTTCCATTTGAAGTTAATCCCTTTCTATTCAAGGTAATACGGTTATTATTAAAGTGTACCCAATTTTTCTGTGAAAGTCAATGCTTTTTGAAATGAGAGGTATGTAAAAGGGTATGTAAAGTTTTTGTAGAAATATGCAGATAAAACTTGTAGGAGCGATCTCCGAATCGCGAACTGTCGGGAATCGGAGTTCCCTCCTACAAATATATTCGGTTTAATAACCAAAACTTTACACACCCTATGTAAAATATAAACTTGACATCAGGTGAAAACTATGCTAAAATTATAAGCATCAGATATGAGTTGAATAAATAAAAAAATGAACATTTTACGGATAAAATTGTCAAACTTACATAAAAAGATGCTTAGTGTGTTTATAACAGTTTACTTGCACTGCAATTAAGGAGAATATAGTGAAGTATTCAAAAATCCTAACTTTATTGGGAATAGGTTGTGTAGCAGGTTTACTACTTGTATATGGGGTAAAACTCCAAGCTCAGAATAAAACAAAAATGGAATCTATTGCTGTGAATCCAGACGAAATGAAAGCACAAGCAATGTCTCGGATAGAGCAGTTTCGCAACCGACAACAAGGTTCAAACTGGAAATCACAAGATGGTCAGCAAACTTCAAGATGGGGTGAACAACAGCGTTCTTCTACTTCAGATTCTAAAGGCAATCAAGATTTTTATAAGATGATCGTTGATAATAACTTGTTCCGTCCGCTCGGTTGGAGACCACCGAATAAAGAACCGGAATATGCTTTCATCAGCACTCGAACAGACCGAACAGGGACATTTTCCGAGGCGTATATTGAAGAAAGACGTTCAAATGAACTTTATATAGTTGGTATTGGAGATAAAGTTGGTGAGGCAGTCGTAAAAGAGATTGAGCGGAAAAAGATCACTTTAGACAAAAATGGTGAAATGATCACACTCAGAAGTGGAAATAGTCCGTTTCTGAACAGTGGTTCTCGTCGTAGTTCGTCCAGATCAGAATCATCCAATCGGGATGAAAACAATAATAACAACGCATCTAAATCCTTTGATAAAGAAGCTGCTATGAAAAATGCCCGAGAAGATGCTGAGAAAAGAATGAGGGAAGAAATGATGAAAAGAGCTGCGGAAATGCGTAGAAGGTTTGGGAATGCTTCGCGAGAGGAACGTATGCGGATGATCAGTGAATATGGTAGGCGGAGAGGCAGAGGTCGCTAAGAGGACTGGTCACACTTTCTATCTTAACCTAATTCTTCAACAAATAACCCCACAAGGGACTTATGAAAGTTTATGTGGGGTTTTTGTTGTACTTATAGCAGATTTGTAGAGCGTAGTAATTCAAACCATGTATCATTTGTAATTTTACTTATAGTAGAATCCATAATTATTTATACATGACGGTAGGTTCGGTTTCCTAACCGAACCTGTGTAAATCGTGCGGTTAGAAACCGCACCTACCAGGGAGTGTAAACATATTTTTCGATTTCACTATAACATTATTATTGAAGTCCTCACAATGCGCCAGACAATACCGAATGCCGCCGATCATTCGGTATTGTTTTATTTTAATTTGACCATTAAGGGTGTATACGAAACATTATTGAAACTGGCAGGAAGTGATTGTATATGTATCACAAACTATAGACTCGCTCATGGTTTACGACAGGCTAAAATAATGCAACCTTTTTTCTACACATTCGCGTCATTAACTATAGGACATTATGATGTCAAGACTTACGCATTCCCCTTGACAAGGGGTTAGGGGTTAAAAATGATATTTCAGTGATTTAACCCCCTAAATCCCCCTTATCAGTGGGACTTTAAGAGAAATGCGTAAGTCCTGGATGTATTAATTTTCAGTTGCTATTAGCCTTTTTGTACATTATAATATTATGGTGACATTTCTGCTGTAGGAGCGATCTCCGAATAGCGCTCAGACACGTTGATAGTTGGGAATCCAAATCAAGAAATCAACGCTACAAATCATGACGAATGCCATACGGGCATTCCCGGAGTTGTCTCTTACTACTCAAAATATCAAGTTATTTGCAAAATCCACTATAATAAAAACTAAGTTCGTAATATATGTATCATACTTGCATGTCTATATCCGTTCGCTTGCACTGCAAATAAGGAGAATATAGTGAAGTATTCAAAAATCCTAACTTTATTGGGAATAGGTTGTGTAGCAGGGTTACTACTCGTATTTGGGGTAAGAATCCAAGCACAGAATGCGAATAAAAAAGAAATGATCATTGCCAAAGCAAAAGATATAAAAACACAAGCGGCACCTCAAATAGTCCAATTTCGCACCCTTCCACAAGGTGTTAATTGGGAGGCACAGAAACGTTCGAGAAACGCAGAATCTGGTAATTCTGATTTTTATAAGGTGATTATTGACAATAATATCTTCCGTCCGCTCGGTTGGAGACCGCCCAATAGAGAACCTCAGTATACGCTGATTGGTGCTGCTACAAATCCAAACGGCACCAAAATGGAGGCGTTTATATCAGAGGAACGTTCAAATGAATTTTATATAGTTGGTGTCGGTGATAAAGTCGGTGATGCAGTCGTAAAAGAAATCCAACAGAAGAAAGTTACTTTAGACAAGAATGGTGAAACGATCACGCTTAGGAAGGGAAATATGCAGTTTCTCAAAAGTGGCGGCTCTCGTCGCAGTAGTCCATCCAGATCAGCAAGTGCTAATCGTAATGAAAGCAACAATAAGGAGTCCTCATCTAAATCCTTTGATAAAGAAGCTGCTATGAGAAAGGCTAAGGAAGAAGCAATGAAAAAAGCGCAAGAGATGCGCGGAAAATTTCAGAATGTTCCCCCAGAAGTCCGTAAACAGATAATGAGTCAACTTAAGGAGCAGGGTGTTCTCAAAGGGAAGGGTGGAGAAATAGTTACTTTTTCTTTTGATTAACAACCGTAATTTTAAGCTACTTTATACCTAAGTTGCCACCTATGTAGCACAATCTGTATGAAGATTAAATAAATATTTCGGTAATTTCTTTAGTCCCATAGGGACGATATGTTTATAGAAAAACGTTGAACAACTTCTCTTTAGTCCCGTAGGGACGATATGTAAAAATATGTCGTTGGCGGACACATATCGTCCCTACGGGACTAAGGGGATGAGGTCGTCCGCGCTGCTATAAACATATCGTTCCTACGGAACTCAAGATCCCTTAAAATGTTCCGAATATGCATAATGAAAAATTACCGAATTAATAAATTAATTCGGTAATTTTCCGTCTGCACAAGGCAGCTGTCCACCGCTGCTGGCGAGGTTTCCTAACCTCGCCAAATTACCGAATTATTTTCTTAAACTTCATACAGTTTGCGCTACGGAATCTTGCGAAAAATGAGTCATTCTCTATAAAAAACGGCGTTTGGAGGTCTAAAATCTTATAGGTAGCAATTTGAGTTACTTTGATAAAAAACGAACCCCACAAGAATTTATGCAAATTCTTGTGGGGTTTTGTTGTGTTAAAGCACTGCTCTTATCACGCGTAGACATTACAAACTATGCAACGTTCGGGACATTCTCAGGCATATTTTCAAGTCGAGATAGCCAATAACCGACATCATAGGACTCATCGCCGATGAGGAATCGCCAAAGTTTTATGCGGTTCACAATTTCAAGTCGGACATCGTTGCCATACCATCTATGATTTCGACTTAGAATGCCGCGAATACCGGGAGCATCAATGTCATCCGTATTCCAAAGTTTGAGTTGGCGGACAGTCGGGTTAAGCCGTAGTTTGTACATATAGCGGGTATCTTCGGTCAAATTCGGTTGTGCGCAGTGCCACATCCCATGATGTACAACGACAAGTGTGCCGGCGTTGCAAACTATCGGATGTTGGCTCAAGAAGTTTTGGTAGCGCGCAATGTCTGTTTCACAGACCCGTCTGAAATGGCTTCCCGGCAAAATCATTGTACCACCCATTTCGCGTGGTGTGTCGTGTGAAAAATAGAAGAACTGGATGTCAAAGTGCATCCGAATGTCAATGATCGCATCCGCGTGCCAAATCTGTCCATGTTCACTCTGTGGTCGCACGATGTGAGTCGCATGATGGTCAAACAAAGGTGCCTCACCGACAAGGCTTTCAATAATGCCTTGCACTTGAGGGAGGCGAAAAACTTTTCCAACAGCGGAATCGTCCTTCCATACATCGTCTAATACGGTGCCGCCACCACCACGAACTTGAACGCCAGACTGCATTTCTTCATGTGCGGCTTTATTCAATTCATCGGGAATAAAATCATCAAAGCGAAGGTAACCGTCGGCTACAAAGTTCGCCATCTGTTCTGTGGTTAGGAGATACTGTTTGTCAACCATTAAATTTCCTCCAATTTCTCCAAGATATATTCAAATCTTAGATATGAAGTGTGATACTCCATGCCGGGAAAAGCAGGAAATTGCTGTGGAAACTGAATAACCCGCCAACCGTCCCGCATTGCTTCTATAACAGAATTATAGGGCGGAGCATCGCTATCGCCAGTGGTATAACGTTTTTCGCCAGTGCCATCGTACATTGCCCATGCAACGACATGGCTATTGAGGTCTGGTGTGTGTAAATGTAAAACAAGTAGCTGCTGTCTTAATTCAGCCATATTAAGAGACTGCCTTCCTTGAATATAAGCAGAAATTCATGTTATATTGAGTTGTATGAGTTCTGAACTTCAAATAATGTAGACTTCAAACGCAAGTATGCATTTGTTGCACAATTTCAGATATTTTTAAACGAACTGATAGAAGTTTACCTTGTAGCGCTCGTTTTAATCTGGCTCCATGTCGTTACCAGTTTTCCACCCGGTTTTACGTCCAAAGCAGCGGTGATTCCTTGATCCATTAATTCTCCGATTTCCGCTTCGCTAAGGGCTCTGTCATAAAGAACAACTTCATCAATCGTGCCACTCATCCAATAATTACCGATGTCACATCCTCCGATATAGAGGAAATTATCATGGTTATCGGGATCCGTATTTGGTGCCGTTTGTGCATCAACCTTCCCATCAACATAAAGTATAAAATCCGGCTTTTCATAGGTTGCGACGATATGACGCCATTTGCCATCAGTAATGACAGTATTTGCATCAAACGACTTCCAACCGCCTGTTGTGAAAGAATAATGTACAACGCCTCTGTTGATATGACCGAATATTCCGTAGTTTCGTCCTGTAGGACCGCGATTTTCTTTGGAAGCAATAATTTGCCAGGGACCAGAAATTTTCGGAATATTCACCCACGCAGAAAGTGTGAAGGATTTGAGGTCAAGTGCGGCATCATCACCGACTGTTACCATGTCTGCGCCACCAAATTCCATTGCGCCACCAAATTTCCCTTTAACCCATTTTGGATTTCCTTGTGCGACTTTTCCATCTAAGCCATTATCCGAAGAATCTAAGACAGTTTTTCCATTGCCATCATCCATTAACCATGCACCGACTAAACCATCTGTATCAAGTGCCACAACTTGTGGCGAAATTATCAGAAGACTAAGAAATAGAAGAGATAACATTTTGAACATGTTGAATGCTCCTTTGCCCTGTGGCTTTATAGCAGTAGAAAATATCTTTGCCTACCTAAATGTTAGGTTTTAGATAACTGTATCGGGTAGAATTGTAGCGTCTTTTGGTACAATAACGATTCCGTCCCGAATATAATAGTTTTCAGCGTCATGATTGTCAAGATTTTTTGTATTTGCTATGACGGCATTATCCCCGATTCGCGCATTTTTGTCAATAATTGCATTTTGAATTAAGCATTTTTTGCCAATCCCGACATTTGGAATCCCTGCTTTAGCGTTTTCTGTACGTATTGTGTCCGACTCATAATAATCTGCTCCCATGAGAACAGATTGGTAAATTCGACTGGCGTTGGAGATGATACTTCGGATACCGACAATCGTTCTATCCAGTTCAGAATCGTTAATGATTGACCCTTCAGCAAGGATAGAGGAACGGACACTGCTGCTGTTCACTTTGGTGCTTGGTAAATGCCTGCGGTTTGTGTAGATGGGTCCCTGTTCATCATAGAAATTGAATGCAGGGGATACATCGGTGAGTGCGATATTAGCAGAATAGAAGGAGTGGATTGTCCCAATATCCTCCCAGTAGCCATCAAAAAAGTAAGCAGAAACCTGACGCTTCTTAATGCTTTTCGGAATAATATGTTTACCGAAATCAACGTTTGAATCGTCTTGGAGGACTTCTTGCAGAACATCACTGTTAAAAATATAGATTCCCATAGAGGCGATATATTCTCTATCTTTGGGTTCAATTCCGCGCGAGGTAAAAACATCAGGTTTAACTCGTAACTGCTGTAGTTCTTCCTCTGTTTGTGGCTTTTCAACAAAATCGGTGATACGCCCGTTCGCATCCGCTTGTAGGATGCCGAGTCCGCTTGTAACCTCTTTTTTCACAGGAATCACAGATACCGTTATGTCAGCATTGGTTTCGGTGTGGACTGCCAACATTTTCCGATAATCCATACGATAGAGATGATCACCTGCAAGGATCAGAACGTGGTCGTCTGCTACACGTGGATTGAGAATATAGGGTTGATTGTGTTTGACAGCATCCGCAGTTCCCTGATACCATTCATCTCCCATTAGTGTTTGTTGCGCTGCCAAAATTTGGACGAACCCACGGCGGTAACTATCAAAACGGTATGTTTGCGCGATGTGTCTGTTCAAAGAGACAGAGTTAAACTGCGTTAAAACATAAATACGCTCCAACCCGGAATGTAGACAGTTGCTAATCGGGATGTCAACCAACCTGAATTTGCCAGCAATTGGGACGCTCGGTTTTGCTCGGTCGCGTGTTAATGGAAATAGGCGTGTACCGCGACCACCTCCAAGAATTACTGCGATCACGTTGCCGTTACTCATAGAGTTCTCCTAATTTAGTTGTCGGTTATTAGTTATCAGTTTTCGGTTAAGAGGTGCTGGAATAATTTACGCCTGTTTTGAGTATCCGATGTTTGTGAAAATTATTACATAAAAATCGCTTAACTGATGACTGACAACTGATAATATTCCCTACTACAAACTCCCCTTAGTGGACAGAACACCCCTGATATTTTCATCAAGACGTGTTGCAACGTGCAACGCTTTTGCGACTGCTTTAAAAATCGCTTCAATAATGTGATGTTGATTTGTGCCATACGGGACATTAATGTGTAGTGTTGTACCACTGTTGTTTACAAATCCATGAAAAAATTCTTCAGTCAATTCTATGTCAAAGTCACCGACTTTGCCGGAGTCAAGAGGCGTTTCATAATGTAGAAAGGGACGTCCACAGATATCCAGATCAACTTTCGCGAGGGATTCGTACATTGGCACAGCGAAGCTACCGAAACGTTTCATCCCTGCTTTGTCGCCTACTGCCTTTTGAATGGCTTGTCCAAGGCAGATGCCGACGTCTTCAGTTGTGTGATGTGCATCTACATGCAAATCACCCTTCGCTTCGACTTCCAAATCAAAGAATCCATGTTTTGCAAAGAGTTCCAGCATGTGATCCAGAAATCCTATGCCAGTGTTAATATTTGAAGTTCCATCTCCGTCAAGATTAAGAGTAAGACAGATTTGGGTTTCTCTGGTTTCGCGTGTGATATCTGCTTTTCTTTCCATTATGTGTATGTCTTTAAATTGTTTGTTAATTCTGTTGAGTGAAAACTAACGTTACTCTGCACAAATCTATTCAATTATACGCTCAAAAATGGGTTTACGCAACGGAAAATCGGGATACAAACCTACCCACAAAATTATGCCCAAGTTATGAGTCCAAGTTCGTAGACAAATTGTAAATCCTCATGTGACGGCAAAACACGCAGTGTATAGCCGTGCAGACCTGTTTGGTTCAGAATAAGTGTTCCTTCAAACAGATATTTTCCACCACCGAGCTCTTCCTGATATTCCATCTGAGTGAGGCTACCGTCCTGGATTTCGCCAGTTGAATCCAACACACCGTGATATATTTGGACAGCGAGTTCATTTGGGAACAGCGCATCTGTGTGAACAACGGCTTGAATTGAAACGGATTCGCCGACAGAAAGCGCAGAGACATTTTTTGGTGATGTATCTTTTGTTTTAGGAATTCGCTCTTCAATACGCAAATTATTCCAATGTTTGCGGATGTTTGCTTTCCAATTTGCGAGTGCTATGCCACGACGCGCGTCATCTTGATTGAGTTTTAGCCATCTTTGGTGTGCAGGAAAATAGAGACGTTCTGCATAGTCCGCAACCATCCGTTTTGTATTGAATACCGGTGCCAAGTTCTGCATCGCTGATTTCATTTTTGCAACCCATCCATAAGGAATATCATCAACAGGGTCTCTATCATAAAACAGTGGGACAACCTCATTCTCAAGTAAGTCATAAATTGCGTTTGCATGTGCTTTGTTGACGGATTTTGAATCGTCCGCTTCAGGTGTGGCGTCAATTGTCCAACCACCCCCGAGATGATCCGCCTCCGCCCACCATCCATCAGCCATACTAAGATTTAGTGCGCCGTTTGCTGCCGCTTTCATACCACTTGTGCCGCTTGCTTCATTGGGTGGCAGCGGGGTATTGAGCCACACATCAACACCTTCAACGAGATAGCGACCAACACAGATGTCGTAATTTTCAATAAACAGGATTTTATGTCGGAATCTTGGTTCTGTGGCAATTTTGTGAATTTTTTGAATCAGTACCTTGCCCTCATGGTCATGCGGGTGTGCTTTTCCAG
>JAPPMR010000258.1:21923-27704 GCA_028818995.1 Candidatus Poribacteria bacterium
AAGATAAGCTGCACGGGACGTTCTGGGTCATTGAGGATTTTCTCAAGACGGTCAAGATCATTGAACAATAGTGTGGCCCGTTTATAGGTGGCAAATCGTCGAGCAAACCCAATCGTTAATGCTGCAGAATTGAGCGTTTTTGCGGCGGCTTCATGTTCTTGATTGGTGTTTTGTGCTGTCAAAGTTTGGTCTACGCTTTTGCGGCGTTTTTGGCTTTGCCGTTGCCGTGCAAACGCGATGAGACGTTCACGGCGGCGTTCATGTGTACGCCACAATTCCGTATCTGGAATCTGCGAAATCTGAGTCCAAACATCTTGGTTCGTGAGATCTACAATCCACTTCGGACCGAGATACCTGTCAAACAGGTTTTGCATATCTTCTGAAACCCAAGAGCGCGTATGAATACCGTTTGTAATCGCTTTTATGGGAACTTCATGAGCGGGAAGATTGTGCCATAGACCTTTCCACATGTCACGGGAAACACGACCGTGTAATTGACTCACACCGTTGGACATTGTTGAAAGCCTAAGAGCAACCAACGCTGGGCTGAATTCACTGCTATTATCTGATGGGTTTTTCCTTCCTAAACCGAGAAACTTTTCCTCTGAAATTCCGAGTGAGCCGAAGTAGTTTCTGAAATAATGTTTTACAAGATCGGGTGGAAACCAATCAATCCCTGCCGGAACAGGTGTATGCGTTGTGAAGATGTTTCCTGCTGTTGTCGTTTCCCGTGCTTCGTCAAAACCGATACCGGTATCCATCATTAATTGTCGTATTCGTTCTAATGCTGAAAAAGCTGCATGCCCTTCGTTCATGTGGCAGACAGTTGGATGAATATTGAGTGCTGCTAATGCACGGTAACCACCAATCCCGAGCAAAATCTCCTGCTTGATTCGCATGCGTTCGTCGCCGCCGTATAGATAATCGGTGATGTCGCGCAATTCGGCATTTTCATTTTCAGGGATATTCGTATCTAACAGATACAGAGGAATCCGTCCCACTTGTGCACGCCAAACTTTTGCCAGGGCTTTTCCCTCTGGATAGTCAACCTCAATCAAAAGTGGGCTACCATCTGGCTTTTGCTCAGGAGAAATTGGCATATTGTAAAAGTCGTTTTCTGGATAATCCGCCATCTGCCAACCGTCAGATGTGAGCGTTTGACGGAAATAGCCGTGCTGATAAAGCAACCCAACGCCAACAAATGGAAGTCCCAAATAACTTGTTGACTTCAGATGGTCACCTGCTAAGACGCCCAGACCTCCAGAGTAGAGCGGCATGCACTCTGTCAGTCCGAATTCCATTGAAAAATATGCGATTTTTATATCTGAGAGTGCTTCGTTGTTTGAATGCGTTTCAAACCAAGATGGGGCAGAAAGGTATGATTTAAACTTTTTGTGGATGACATCAAGATGAGCTAAAAAGACCTCGTTTTTCGCTGCTGCTTGCAACTGTTTCTGTGAAATTTTGCCGAGCATAGCAACTGGGTTGTGATAGGTTTCTTCCCATAGTTCTGAGTCGAGGTGGCGAAATAGACTAAGTGCTTCGTTATCCCATGTCCACCACAAATTTAACGCTAACTCCCGAAGTGGCTCAAGATTTTCTGGGAGCGTTGGCACAACTGATAATTGGCGAATAGGTTTCATTCTGCAGCATTCTCTCCGTTATCAGTAGTGGATACGGTGTTTAACATAAAATAAGTGGCTCTTTGTCGTTTTTGGATGTTTAATTTTCCTTCGCGGGCTAACCAACCGATGCCGAGCAGCACCAACCGTTCAGTTTTTTTAAGTTCTTGTGTTAATCTTCCGACAGATGCCTCTTTATGTTTTTCAAGGTAGTGCCAAATTTCACCCGCGGTGTTTCCGATATCGTCAAGCATATTTTTCTCCGAAGTGCATTTTTTAGGATGTGTGTTATCAAGTGAATTATACTTTCATTTCCGCCATGTGTCAAGAATTAAAGTGTGATGGATAACGTAATGAGATTTCATGTTTTTGTGAATTTTGGATGGATAGTCGCGAGCAGAAGCTCGCTCCTACAGGAAAAGGTTTAGGAAGAAGAGGTATAATTGGAGAATTGAATGGTTCTGTTACAGTACTAAAAACGTCTTGACACTTTCTTATTTTGCATGGTATTTTTAAGATACTCCAACCTTATTCTTTAGGCGAGGTGAAATCTTGAGTATTGTTGTCCACGTTACACACGAAGCCATCCAAAAAATGGGAGGTATCGGTGCTGTTTTGGAGGGGTTGCTAACAACCCGCAGTTACAACGAAGCGATTGAACAAACCTATCTTGTCGGCCCCCTTTTTTCCGATGCCGATTTGGGGGCATTAGATACGGTGTTTTATCACGCTGCCGACGGTATAAAGACGACATCTCACGCAGCGGCACTCAGCGAGATTGAAAAGACCTATCATGTTGAAATTGTCTACGGGCAACGGAAATTTGAAAACAAAGACCAAAACGTTACCATACTGACAGACGTTATCTTAGTCAATGTCTCGAACAGCAATGAAGACCTGACGGGGCAATTTAAGTGGCAACTTTACGAACACTTTGGCATCGAATCAACTCGCTATGAGAGTGAATGGGAATATGAGGAATATGTGCGCCTCGCTGAACCTGCATATCAAGCACTGCAAGTACTCATCGGTGAAGAAAGAGAAACACCTGTTTATATTATCTCGCATGAGTTTATGGGAATGCCGCTTGCACTCAAAACACAGATTGAACGTAAAAACGGCAATGGTGCGGCAAACATGCGTACTGTTTTTTATGCACACGAAGTGGCATCAATACGACCTATTGTTGAAGGACATCCGGGTCACGATGTGCGTTTTTACAACGCGTTAGATCAGGCAAAGACGCAAGGCAAGTTAATTAACGATGTATTCGGTGATCCGTTCTGGTATTTTAAGCATGCATTGATTGACAAAGCACATCTCTGTGATACGATCTTTGCTGTCGGCGACCTCGTTGTAGATGAACTCCGCTTTTTGGCACCACCGTTCGAGGCGTTTCCAATTAACCTTGTCTACAACGGAATTCCCGCTTTTGAGATGAATTTAGAGGAAAAGTTAGCATCGAAAGCACGCCTCCAAAAATATGCAAGGACGTTACTTGATTATCGCCCAGACTATGTGTTTACGCATGTTACACGACTCGTTAAGAGCAAAGGATTATGGCGCGATTTGCAGGTGCTGACGCATCTGGATTCACTGCTTGCTTCTAATGACAAAACGGCAGTGCTATTTATCCTCTCTACAGAAATTGCCACTGGACGACCACACGAAAACATACACGAAATGGAGCGAGAATACGGTTGGCCTGTGTTTCACAAGATTGGTTATCCTGATCTGGTCGGTGCAGAAATTGAGTTGAACAACGGTGTTTCTGCTTTTAATTTGCAGTCTAAAGCAATAAAGGTGGTTTTTGTTAATCAGTTTGGGTGGAGTCAAGCTTCTTGTGGTAGTCGAATGCCGATAGAGATGGAATTTATGGATATCCGTAAGGGTAGTGATGCGGAGTTTGGGCAATCAATTTATGAACCTTTTGGAATTGCGCAGGTGGAGCCGCTCAGTTTCGGCGCGATTTGCGTTGTCAGCAATGTGTGCGGGTGTTGCGGTTTCATTCAACGTGCTACCGATAATCGCGAAGTTCCCAATGTCGTTATTGCTGACTATACCTACCTTAATGCTGCCCCGAAGTCGTTAGGAGATGTGTTGAACATCGGTTTAGCGGAACGAACGCAGATTGAAGTTGAGAATAGCCGAGATATTGCAGCGAAACTGCTTGGTCGTCTGCCACGGAAACCGCGTGATGTTGAGGATATGATAAAAGAGGGTTACGAAATCGCCTCTCGTATGAGTTGGGAGGTTGTTGTAAAGGATTATTTTTTGCCTGGATTGAAACAGGCATTGTAATATTTGGGCAGTTTATCTATAAAGGTTTTGATTATTATGCAAGAAGTACGTCATTCTCATGAACCTATGCCATTGGCTCCAGGCGGAAAGTTGATGACACCAGAACAAAAGTTTTTCTTTGATCTTCGGGGTTGGATTTTATTACCATCGGTCTTATCTGAATCGGAAATCGAAGAGATGAAAGCGGAAGTGTATGCGGGTGCAAAACAAAGTTATCAAGGTTCACTTCAGAACTTACTTGACCATCCTGCTGTTGTGGGCATTCTAAACGAAATTGTTGCTGATGAACGTTTTATATTTGATGATTGCTACGGCTTTCGGTGTGAAAATTCGTTTACGACGGTCAGGCAACCGGGTTGGAACGTTGCTTATGGAAAAGGCACAACGGTACCGCATGTCGTGCGACCACCACAACAAGCAAATGCGATGCGGTATCAGGTTGCTGGTGGAAAGATATTTGCTGGATTGACGCGTGTGGTATGGGAACTTGAAGAGGTAAAAAAAGGATTGGGTGGCACAACTTTTCTGACCGGTTCTCATAAGGCACATTTCAACTATGGTGGACCGGACCCATTTCGTCCGAATATCAGTGAGTCGCCTTGGGAGGATAACATACGCGATATGATGGAGGACTATAGTTGTCCGCCTGGGTCTGCGATTGTTTTCACAGAGAGTCTGATTCATGCTACCAACGACTGGACGAATCCCGACAATCCGCGCTGTGCTGTGTTTAATTGTTACAACTCAATATGGGCGCAATGGTATCGGTTGAATCTAAGTCATGAAATCATAGAACAGATGCCTTCAAAACGGCAATCCTTATTCCGTGGAACTTGGGCAATTGGTGGTGGTCCTGGTGGAAACCGCCAGTATTCGTTAGATAATAACACCACATAATTTTAAAACTATAAAGGAGATATTAATGTCAAAAGAAACGTTAAATGGTACACCAGTACCGATGACACCCGAACAGAAGTTTTTCTTTGATCTTCGCGGCTGGATTTTATTACCCTCTATTTTGTCGGATACGGAAATTGAAGAGATGAAAGCGGAAGTATACGCGGGTGCAAGGCAAAGTTATCAGGGTGCACTGCAGAACTTGCTTGATCATCCTGCAATTGTAGGTATTTTGAATGAAATCCTATCCGAAAATCCTTTTGTGCACGATGATTGTTATGGCTTTCGGTGTGAAGGGTCTTTTACCACAGTCCGTGAATCTGGTTGGAGTGTAACATCACGTGGTGACAACGGTTTGCCACACGTGGTGCGACCACCGCAACAAGCAAATGCGATGCGGTATCAGGTTGCTGGTGAAAAGATATTCGCTGGACTTACCCGTGTGGTATGGGAACTTGAGGAGGTAAAGGCTGGGCAAGGCGCCACCTCTTTTCTGAGCGGGTCTCATAAGGCACACTTCAACTATGGTGGTCCTGACAGGTATCGCCCGAATATCGGCGAGTCGCCTTGGGAGAACAGCATGCGGGATATGATGGATGACTATAGCTGCCCACCCGGTTCTGTTGTTATCTTCACTGAAAGTCTTGTGCATGCAGCGAATGACTGGACGAATCCTGATAATCCAAGATGTGCGGTGTTCAATTGCTATAATTCAATTTGGGCGCAGTGGCATCGTTTGAATCTGAGTCATGAGGTTATTGAGACGATGCCGCCGAGACGACAATCGTTGTTCCGTGGGACGTGGGCGATCGGTGGTGGTCCTGGTGGGAATCGTGCGTATTCGTTGGATAATAACACTACGTGATAAAAAGAGCATCCAAAAGGCGAGGTTACAACCTCGCCTATATTTGTCGTTAAATGTTAGAGTGTCTGGCTCTAACCACCCAACATAGACATACCG
>JAPPMR010000883.1 GCA_028818995.1 Candidatus Poribacteria bacterium
GGATGCACAATTGCTACGATGGGAAACATCGGACCCGGACTCGGTGATGTAGGTCCCATTGATAATTACGCACATATCCACACTGCAGGTAAAATTGTGCTGACTTTCTGCATGTTACTCGGCCGCTTAGAACTCTATACCGTACTTATTCTCTTTTCACCGAATTATTGGAAAAAATAATATGAACGCTGATAAACTCCGCAGAAAATATCAATCACATGGTGGATTGACCGAAGACAATATCGCTAAAAACCCCTTTGACCAATTTGAAAAATGGTTTACCGATGCCACAGAAGCAGGCATTGATCTGCCAGATGCAATGACACTTGCAACCGCAACGCCAAACGGTATCCCTTCTGCCCGTATGGTTGTCCTCAGAGGTTTTGACACAAATGGGTTCTGTTTCTATACGGACTACGACAGTCAAAAAGGGCAGGAATTAGCAGAAAACCCACATGCTGCACTTGTTTTCTATTGGCGAGAATTGGATCGACAGGTCCGAAGCAACGGCACAGTTGAAAAGATGACAAAGGTTGAATCGGATGCTTACTTTGCCAGTCGTCCAATTGATAGTCAACTTGCTGTCCGAACAGAACGGCAAAGCATCGTTATTCCTGGGCGAGGACATCTGGAGGAAAACTTTGAGAAAGCGAAGTTGACTTTTTCTGATAAAGATATTCCACGACCATCTCATTGGGGCGGCTACAGACTGATTCCAAACATGTTTGAATTTTGGCAAGGGTGTCCAAGCCGTTTACATGATCGAATCCGTTATACATTAAACGTAAATGGCGACTGGGAAATAGAAAGGTTATCGCCATAACAGGAATAAGAATTATAGACTGATACGCTAAACCTTTTTCTTTAAAATTGCTGATTTACCAAAATCACCATAAATAGTAGAAGTCCGTTGTAAAACTCAAATTTCAACGATATCCGAAAAAATGTAAATTTTTATTGAAAAAAACTTGACACTTTTATCTAAATATGTAAAATTATAAGGAAATATGACAAATTCGGTTACAAATTTGAACGCAAACCTAATAGTTAGTCCTAATTATTGGCATCAACAGAATATAGTGAAAGATGATTTTATAACTGTCTGTTTGCCGGAGGCTTAAATAGATTAGAACAAATGATAGATTATCTTCCAATAGTTTTTTTAGGACTCTTTGCAGTCCTCTTTGCAGGTGTTAATCTCGCCCTGACCCATCTTCTTGGACCTAAAAAACCCACACGTGTTAAACTTTCTGTCTATGAATCTGGTGTGCAACCGGTCGGTGATGCCAGACAAAGGTTCTCCATCCGGTTTGACCTTATCGCTATGCTCTTTATCATCTTTGATATTGAGGTTGTCTTTCTCTATCCGTGGGCAGTGGTCTTTAAGAAAATGTCTGCAGATAACGGTTTATTTATTTTAGTTGAGATGCTGGTGTTTATCGGTATTCTCCTTCTCGGCTACATCTACGCTTGGAAAAAAGGAGGCTTAACATGGGATTAGCCAAAACCCATATACAAAGTGGATCAAGCACCGAACAAACTGATGGTAATATCATCACAACAACTATTGACAAAGTTGTCAATTGGGGACGAAAGAATTCCTTGTGGCCGATGCCGTTCGGTACTGCTTGTTGTGCAATTGAGATGATGGCAACCTTGGCTTCCAAATTCGACCTCTCCCGATTCGGTTCTGAAGCAATTCGTTTCTCTCCACGCCAATCTGACCTACTCATCGTTTCAGGACGGATTTCAATTAAAATGATGCCGGTACTGAAACGTATTTATGACCAGATGCCAGAACCGAAGTGGGTTATCTCAATGGGTGCATGTGCATCCTGCGGCGGTGTCTTTGATACCTATACCTTAATACAAGGCGTTGACCAATTTCTACCGGTTGATGTTTACATTCCCGGATGCCCACCACGACCAGAAGATTTGATTGATGCTGTCATGCAAGTACAACGGCAAATTCAAAAAGGTGAGTTGCCCAAAGGTTCTGAGGTCGCTTATAATGAATGAAGAAAAAGAGGTTACGGAAGAAACGCAACCACTTGTACTTGAAAAACTACAAGAAAAGTTTGCAGATGCGCTCTTATCGGATACCGAAACTACCAACGGTGTTGCTGTTGTTGTGGACAAGGAACACAGTTACGCTTTGTTAGAATATCTAAAAACAGAACTCGCGTATTCGTTTCTTGTTGACGTAACAGCAGTTGACAATGCTAATTTGGAATCGGAATTAATGCAGTATGACTATGCCCGATTCATGGTCGTCTATCATCTTTATACTTTTGAAGGGGAAACACATCGCATCAGAGTCAAAGTGCCAGTGCATGAAAAGGATTTAAAAGTTCCCTCGGTGACAACGTTATGGAAAGGTGCTAACTGGTTGGAGCGGGAAACCCATGATATGTTCGGAATTGACTTTGAAGGACACCCTGATCTACGTCGGATTTTAATGCCGGATGATTTTGAGGGACACCCACTGCGTAAGGATTATCC
>JAPPMR010000454.1 GCA_028818995.1 Candidatus Poribacteria bacterium
TTGAATGCAGCTCAATGACATCAAAACCGAGATCATACACGATTTGTGCAAAAGCAGTGGCTGTCGTATTTCTCACATTCAGAGACATGGTCCCCAATTTCATCATAACGAATTCTCCTTTTTCGTCCTAATGCCGGGCGAAATCATCTATTCGAGCGTTTTCATTTCGCGAGATTGTTATTGTCGTCTCCTTGAAGTAATGCCCGCGTCTGCTGATTCAGTGCTGTGAGGAATTTCTGCAAGTTTTGCTGGAGATATTGAAGTTGATACCGGTCCTCCTCAAGACCCTGAATCCGTGCCTCAAAGGGTTCTAACTGCGTGAGTTGGTCGAGAATGTCTTGAATCAGATCTTGAGTTGCGCGGAACTGCTGCCGCTCGTCTTCCAATTGCTGGATCTTATCTGCCATTACCGCAAGCTCTTGCCGAGTCTGGTTTAACTCTTTTTGGAGGTTTTGCGTAAAAGTAATTAATTTTTCTAACGTGTTTGTTGTTTTGTAAACAGGTTGCTCGGACTGAACGGGATTTCTCTGTTGCTGAAACAGCGTATTCTTTTCTGTAGGAGCCGGTGGAGTCGTTTCATCTGATGTGGGAACAGCTGCTGCAACGGCATCTGCTGAATTTGTAGCCTCTGCCGAACTTGGAAAAATACCAATTAACTTAATGTTATACGAAAGCATCGTATAGGGTTCTTTTCGCTCGCTGTAGGTGATTTGCACTCGTATCTCTTCGTCAACCTGCAGATTGCTGAGCATACTATGAATGTTGCGAATCACTACCTCATTGTAGCCGAATGTTTCATTTTTCTTTGGGTTCAACTGTCGGAGATACCAGTAGAGTTCCAATCCATCGGTGCTCTCGCGTTCCAACCCTTCGGTCGTTAAAACATCGACGAGTTCGGGATTCTGAGGGTCCGATGCCTGATCGTTAGGTATAACAATATCCAGCGGCACTTCTCCCTGAATAGTCTTCATCCCGAGGAGCCAAGTCGTTGCTGATGTTCTACTACTGTATGCAATGAAGTCGTAAGTGATTGCCATAGTTTTCTCTTTGGATAATAGTTTTCAGTCTTCGGTCTTAACTATCAACTCGCCTCCGATATAAATGTTAAGGCACGAGTTGATGGTTAAAGTTTTCAGTGAAAGAGGTTTTGGTTTAACAAGAGAGGTCTTTACCGACATCTGACAACTGATAACTTTGACCAACAACTCGTCTACAAATATTTGTGCTAAGGCGCGAGTTGTTGGTCAAAACCATTTATGTTTGTAATCTTGACATAACCTGTGAAAGTTTTGGAATACAAGAGGTACCAACCCCTTCCACAGCGAAGGATGCCACACAGTGCGCAAAGTTCAATGCTTCCTCTACCGATCGGTTTTGATAATACTTAATTAAAAAGGCAGTTGCGAAGACATCACCGGCACCTGTCGGATCTACCTCTGTAACAGGGTATGCATCCGATTCAAGTTCTGTGCCATTTTGGAAAAGCATCGCGCCCCGCGCCCCTTGTGTTAGCACAACGATTGGGGCTAATCCGATATATTTTTCTAATTCGTCCGGGTAGGTGCGGAGGTCCTCGTCACTCAGGATTAATACGTCAATATGAGGCAAAATATCTTTCGCTGTTTCCCACCGTTTTGCTTCAACTTTGCCACTGGTATCCCATTGCCGAAGCCAACCTTGCGGTGTAGCCCCTATGAGTGTTTCATCGCTGAAACAGTGGACGATTTCAGCGGAAACCTCATCTGCAATCGGACACAAATAGGCTATATCGCTGGTACGCCATTCAGCGGGAATGTGGCTTCCTTTTAGCTGCTGTGCCCACCCTAAGATAAATTGCTGTCTATGTCCCTTTGCGTCATATTGGTTATCGAAGATTGTTGTCTCAGGAGATTCATGATAAACCGTTTTTATCCCTTCCAAGAGTGGATTTTGCCGGTCAAAATTCGCTCCTACGGCTGTAACTGCGCGGGCGTGGTGTTCGAGATTCCGCGCCGTTAGGGTCGAGTACGAGGCGGATCCACCGAGAATATATCCATTTGGCGAAACATCGTAACAGAAGTGACCAATTGATAGAAAAGTTGTGGGCATTGAGGACGGTCTGTTCATTTTTGCGTTATAATTCAAAGACGGTCTCCATACGTGCCCACCATTCGTCTGGCTGCGCGTCCTCCACGGGTTCTTGGAAGGTTCGCATCAATTCATCCCAAGTTTTGCACTTCGGGTTCTCTTCAAGGTAGCGCGGGAAATCGCGTTCTATATCGAAAGCGTCAATCGTTTCCATCGCCATAAACAGACGGCACCCTAACAGATAGATATTCATCTTTGTGATGCCAACTGCCTTTAGTGCGTTGAGAACTTCGGGCCAGGCATCTTGATGATATGCTTTATACTTTTCAATGACCGATGGGTCGTTTTTCAAATTCAGTGTTAAACCGTAATGCTTCATTTTAATTTTTTTAGTGCCTTTCGGATTATCTCGCCGTGGTCGAACGCGAG
>JAPPMR010000367.1 GCA_028818995.1 Candidatus Poribacteria bacterium
AGGGATTGTAAACGTGTCTTCATAAACGTTCAACGTTTCAGGGCTAAACTCAAAAGACACCGATTTGCCTTTTGGATATTTTACTTCAACAATCTCAACTGGAGCGTCTTTTCCGACAGTGATTGTAGTTGGAATTAAGTTATCTTGACCTACGGGATTTGCGTTAATATGCCAACCTTCTGCAATTTTAACCTGCACTTCTACGTTAATTTGCTCGCCCTTAGTTCGCGTTTTAATTTTAGCGGTTGCTGTTATAAGTGATTGCGTTGAATCCTTGAGTTCTAATTCTCCAACGGACAATTTTGGCAAAGTGGATGCATCACGATTTTCGCCTAAGCTTAAGTAACCGTTGAGTGCATAGAGCAAATGCATGAAAGACGAAGGGGCTTGCTCTGTCGCCAGCGCAAAACTAAGAAGTGTTTTCTTGGCAAAAATCCGGTAATTTGGATCAAGCATTAAGAGGTTGTTGACTGCAACAGCGTTTCCAGAAGGAATTGCGGAGTCGTAAGGTTTTTTGGTGCGAACAATCAACTGTTTTGCATCTGCCTTTGTAAAATAGAACCCCCCATTTTTTTCGTCCCAAAAGAGTTCAATCATTTTGTCGGTAAGGGTTGTCGCGGAACGCAACCAACGTTCCTCTCCAGTTGCACTATACAATCCGAGTAGACCACGCACAAAAAAGGCGTAATCATCAAGATAACCATCATATTTCGCGACACCAGCGGCATAAGTGTGCCACAATTCACCGTTCGGTTTTCTCAACGTGTCAAGTATAAACTGTGCTGCTTTTGACGCGGCGGTCAGATACTTTTCCTCGCCAAGAACTTCGTACCCGTAGGCAAGTGCATCTATCATCAAACCGTTCCAATTCACAATGATTTTTGTATCAAGCAATGGACGTTCACGTTCAGACCGAGCTGCTAAAAGCGTATCTCGTGCTGGGATTAAAGATTTGAGAGAATCTTCCGATTCTACTGCGTTGGGAACATAAAGGACATTTTTACCTTCAAAATTAGGACCTTTGTCTACACCGTAAACGGAAGTGAACTGTTCGACATCTTTTTTTGGGAGAACGTTTTTAATTTCATCTGCTGTCCAAACATAGTATTTTCCTTCTTCAGCGTCCGTTTCAGCGTCTAATGCCGAATAGAATCCACCTTCAGGTGCTGTCATCTCGCGAAAAACAAAACTGAATATCTCCTCAGCGATACGACGGTATTGCGGTTTCTTTGTTAATTGATATGCTTGAAGATATATTTTTGCCAATTGTGCATTGTCGTAAAGCATCTTTTCAAAGTGAGGCACGAGCCACTTTGCGTCAACTGAATACCTGTGAAACCCACCGCCGATTTGGTCATAAATCCCACCATAAGCCATCATGTCTAAGGTATGTGTCACCATCTTTAAGAGTGATTCATAGTCAGCGGGAGGGGGTTGTAACCTTGATTGCCTTTCATATTCTCTCAAAAGGAACTCCAAATTCGCAGGACTTGGAAATTTGGGAGCACTGCTAAATCCACCGTAGGCGTGTTTATAGTTAGTTTTTAGATGCGCTACGGCAGCGGAGATGAAGGAACGATCAAGGGATTTAGCAGTGAGATCAGAAAATCCTGTGCTTATTGTGCGCTCAATAACTTGTGTAATCCGATTCGCAGAGTCAATTACTTCTGCTTCTCGCGTTACCCATGCTTCATGCACTGCCGTCAAAATCGTTGGGAAACCGGGTCTATTTGGCATATCTGTCGGAGGAAAATAGGTGCCAGCAAAGAAGGGTTTCAAATCGGGGGTAAGAAAAACTGAGTTGGGCCATCCACCACGTTGTATCAATAGCTGCGTTGCGGTCATATAGATTTCGTCTAAGTCGGGTCGTTCTTCTCTATCAATTTTGATATTGATGAAGTTTTTGTTCATCTGCTCAGCGATTTCTGGGTTTGAGAAGACTTCCCGTTCCATTACGTGACACCAATAACACGTGGAATATCCAACGGAGAGAAAAATCGGTTTATTTTCTTTCTTCGCGCGTTCCAATGCCTCATCGTTCCATGGATACCATTCGACAGGATTGTGTGCATGAAGTAATAGATAGGGGCTTGTTTCATGGATGAGGCGATTGGTCCACTTCCATGAACCATCAGGATTTTTGAGTGCTGCCTCATCGGCACTTCCCATCCATGTGATAATAAGCAGAATTAAACATAAGAATATGTTTCGTATTATATTTTTCATGAATAAAGCCTTTACCTTTCAGGGAATTTAACGTTTTCATATATTTCCTGAAGTGGTAATTCGCACTGAATAGAGATAAGCGGAAGGACTTCATCAAGTTCTTGAAAGGAAATATAACCCCACTCCTCCTGTTTTCGGAGATACCGTTCAACATATACCCTATCTTGTGATACAAGGATGTATTCTTTCAAGGATTCAAGTTGTCTGTAGTGCAATAATTTTTCACCTCTATCATAAGCCTCCGTACTTGGAGAGAGTACTTCAACAA
>JAPPMR010000503.1 GCA_028818995.1 Candidatus Poribacteria bacterium
TCACTTACGACGACTTGAAACTGATATTTAAAGATGGGAAGTTGGTTGATGCGGAGTAACGCATCGAATAGTTGGATTGCGAACGGAGATTTGCCGTGAACAGAGATTATAGAGATCTCTTTAAAAAAATTGCACATCGCTATGGTGGCGTAGATTTAGAAGGATTGGAGAAAGTTCTTTGTCCAATCCTCATCCCCATCCATTCTTTAGATAAAACTATCGTTAAGCTCCCAGGACACTCCCATTACCGTGCGACTTTCACAGTAAAAATACAGTCTGAATGGAAGGAATTAATGCAAATAGGTCGAACGGGCAAATTCATTCCGGAAGGGCATCTCAGAGGTGATGCTTGGCGGGAAATTGCCAAAGGACGGATACTTGAAATTAAAAATGATGGACAAACTGCTGAGGGTGAAATTTATACAGGAGGATCGAAAGGCAAACTAATCGAAGCCCTTGACATATTAACCATCAACGACTATTTGGAAATAGACCAATATGGTGCAGCACCTAAAGTCTTGAGCGGATTGGTAGAGTATTCTTTGTCACGCATTGCTGTCGCCAGTGGATATAATGTGCGTCGCATGCCAGAGGACATGGCAAAACACCTGGGACAATACTATAATTACGATTTTGAATTTGAACGATATGGCGTAATAAAAAAAGTGGAAGTAAAATCCCTCTGGGGGACAAATACAGATTTCGCTCGTCTCATTCACAGCACAGGAAAAGATTATCCTACAAGCAGTTGTAAATACGCGACTCAGGATATATTCGCAGTAAGCCTATTTTTGAGAACAGGCAATATAAGAGATTTTGCTTTTGCGAGATCTGTACCCAGCTATGAAAAACCTTATGGATTGCCGCCAGCATCTGGATATCCAGAACATGTGAACCAGAATCCCAGATGCGAGATTGGAGATGGCGTCTGGTTTGGCACGATTGACGAAGTCTGGCATTTGGATTAAGCGATCTTTTCTTTCCACGTAGCAATTCGTTTCTGAATTTTGTCCTGAAATTCTGTGCGGAGTGTCTCCAGTTCTGATTCGGCCTGGACGATAGTTTGCGCCTGTGTCGCAAGGTTTTTTAGATCCTTTTTCGCAATGGGAAGAAGGATGTCAAGCAAACAGGATTCATCGATAGCCGGATATGCAATACCGATATTATTTCTAAGCACTTGTTGGCACACGAAGTCAGTCCTTAGAATCTGTGCCAATACTAAAGAATCTATACCCTTTGGCCGAAGAACTGCAAATCCCGTCGTGCAAATTGCTCCTTCTTGTTCCTCTGTGACTCGTGCAACAGTTCTTCTTTCAGGTCTAACTGTAGAAAAAAGAATATCTCCAGCGTGTACAACTTTTCTCGCTCTGCTTGGAGCCTTCGAGCACTTTAATCTCTTGCCTGTTGCTTTGCACATTTCTGCATTGACATCGGATATTTCTATATATAAGAAACTACCATTGCCCGATCTTCTTGGATCACTTCGCTCCGTTGAGAGTTCAGATACATCTGAGAGGAATACATGGGAATTGGAACGATTGACGAGGATCTCTTCAATTTCGGGTGGCAAGGTCGCATGGTAATTTGCATCCCACCGTTCTTTTTGTTCTACTGCTTTGACAAAACGTCCGCGTCCATTTTTTTGAGTTTGCCTTGTGCGGTCCTCTAAAATTCGAGGAAGATCACTTTCGCCATTGAATACTTTTTTTCTTTGAGATTCTCGTGTGCTGACAGAATAACCGATATTATTACAAATAGCAAAAAAAGTCGGTGTTGCACTTGATTTTTTATTTTTTCGTTTTCTCAAATGGATAATAGAGGTTTTTGTGTTCGTGCCCGCGGCCCCAAAAGTAACATTTGGCAAAGAAATTATACTTTTAATCTCTATTTGATCGGCGATATTTTTTCTCAGTGTTTCATATAAACCTTTATTGGTAAGAATACTGTCGGGTACAATAGCCAGTAATTGCCCACCAGGAATTAACCAATCCAAATAGCGTTCGACAAAAAGCAATTCTGAATCGAGTTTGCGCGGTATATGGTTTGACCATTTGTTGGCAATTTGAAAGCCGGCTAAGTCATTCCCTTTGAATTCCGCTCCAAATGGCGGGTTGGTTAGAATAAGTCCCACTTGTCCCTCTAAAAATGCCAGTTCTTTGGCCTCTTCTCCAAACCTGACCAGCGCATTGGCGAGAAAAAGTCTGGTCGCTGGAAGGGTGAACATAGCCATGTTTGTCAGTGCTAATTTAATCATGCGCTCACTTTTATCAATGCCAACTAAGACATCATGTACCATGTTGGATAACCATTGCCGAGTTGTTCGCTCGTCATTTTTTAAAGCAACTTCATGGTGAAGAAATCTCAAAATCTCTGTTAAGAAAGAACCCACGCCACATGACGGGTCGAGAATAAAGCCAAATTCCCTGCACTGTTCGGGATGGGTCAAGATTCTCAATTCATTTTCGGACATTTCTTGAATTGCGAGTTTAACCA
>JAPPMR010000640.1 GCA_028818995.1 Candidatus Poribacteria bacterium
GTGTAGACGTAGATTATATTCCAGCACACGTCCAAAACGTAGACCAAGCTGCTGTTCTATGTTGTTGTAAACGTTAGAGGTTCGCACGAAACGTTGCAACTGATACGAGGTAATGAATGGTGGTAAACTTGTAAGGGGTTTGAAACTAAGTTCGGTTAAGAATATGTTACTGAACGCGTCAAATTCGTTAAGTTTTCCTTCAGCACCAGTATAGTTTTCAACTTGCGGTGTATATTGTAATTTGAGTCGGAGTCTATCGGCAAATCTCCGCCTAAGTTAACACCGAGGCGGTTAATCAAGCCTGCAAGTTGCGGATCTTCTTCTCCGGCAAGGCTGCTCGTGTAAGGATCTACACTCAAGCCGAGTTCGATGTGATTGTTAAACGTATTGGAAAAATGGGCATTGAGTGTGAGTTTTGCAGATTCTGTTTTAGAGTTTTCAAATTTTTTTTCCAAGAGGTCTTGTCCGAATTCGGGTTGAAACTGCGCGGACACGCTGCTTACGCTCAGTTCTATAAAGATGAAGAGGCATGTCACCAAAGAGAGGGTTACTTTTCTCATTTTTCATTTCTCGAGTGTTCATTTTTGACCTCTTGAACAGTCGGTCCTATATTCCGTTCGGACGATTTGTGCTTGTCGACAGCGTAGGGACCCGTCCCTGGTGCACAGAGCCGGATGAACCGCGGCATTCCAGCAATACTCAACCTATCTACAAGTGCTTCAAGACCGAGTTTGTAAAGGTCTTCATCTGAGATTTGCTGGATACGTGTTGCCAGTGGTTTTCCGTTCTTAGAAATATAAGTTTTCAGCTTGGATATGCGTTTTCGTTCGATTTCTTCTTCCTTACTTGCTTGGCGAATTTGCTCGACGAGAGTGTCTATATCTGGCAAATTATCCTGCCATTCATGCCGTTCGATCGAGTAATCACCAGTGAGCGGTTGAATCTGCTTAAGAAACCGTGGCACGCCCGCGATGCCGAGTTTATTCGCGAGTGCCTCGGTTCCAAGTTGGTAAACCTCATCATCTGTCATTGTTAGTACATCCATTTTCAATTATCTCCTGTCTGTAGCCATTCATAAGGGTTTTCGACTCGAACATACAATTTGGAACTGAGTCTTTTTGCCCTTCTGAGGAGCCTGTCATCTGTTGTGAGGAAAACATCCGCATTGCCGCTTTCGGCACACGCAAGGTGCAAAGCATCTAATCGCTTGAACCCTAACTTTTCAATATCTCTACCCCTTGCTATTTCTATCTCACTGATCAAGACGTTTACATAAGCATTAGTTATCTGAGATTTCATTTCATCGCGTTGACGCACATCTCGGTTGTTGTCAACTTCAAGCGTTAGAGCTCCGCTAACAATCCAAGACCAATCGCCTGTACTGAAATTTTTGAGGATTTTCTCAATAGCCTCGTTCTCGCGGCGAATCCGAGTCTGCGTCTGATCATTAAACGGACGACTTAAACAACACGTATCAAGATAAATTTTCCAGTTGTAAAAAGGGGTTTTCACTCAGTTACTCTGATCTTCTGTCTTTATTCAATCATTCCGGCTTGTGGGCTTGAGGCGGTCGCGTAGAGTTTCCGGGGTATCCGCCCGGCTAAAAATGCTGCTCTCCCTGCTTCGACCGCTTTTTTCATCGCTTCCGCCATCAGGACGGGACGGTGCGCTTTCGCGACTGCTGTGTTGAGGAGAACACCATCGCACCCTAACTCCATCGCAATCGCTGCATCTGAGGCAGTGCCGACACCAGCATCCACGATGAGCGGCACCTGTACAAGATCTCGGATAATCTGAATATTATACGGATTCCGAATCCCCATCCCTGAGCCGATGGGTGCACCTAACGGCATCACAGCGGCGCATCCGATGTCTTCTAATTTCTTACAGGTAATCGGATCATCGTTACAATACGGGAGCACCGTGAAGCCGTCTTTCACGAGTGTTTCCGCCGCGCTGAGGAGCTGCTCAACATCTGGGAATAAGGTCTCTTCGTCTCCGATAACTTCAACTTTGATGAGGGATGTCTCAAGTGCTTCTCGCGCGAGGTTCGCTGTCAGAATTGCGTCCTTTGCTGTGAAACACCCCGCGGTATTTGGGAGGATCGTCATACCGCGTTCACGGAGGAGTGCGAACAGGTTCTCACCGGATGAATCCGTAAATTTCACGCGGCGCATCGACACCGTCGCGATTTCGGCACCGCTCGCGGTAATGGCTTCCGTCATTATATGGAAGTTCGGATACCCTGCGGTTCCGATAAGCAGCCGTGATGCATAAATTTGGTCTGCGATTTTGAATTCTTGCATTTTTTTAACTGTAGGATTTCACTTAAAAATTCTATTTTTTATACAGTGCTACGCCGACTCGTTCAATCTGCTCGATCATTTCAGGGTTACGGATATTCTTGAAGATAGACAGATCAATGGTATAAGGCAACAACTGGTCGTCCAGATCGTTTGCAATTTGTGAGAGTATCGTGTGTGTGAGTTCA
>JAPPMR010000982.1 GCA_028818995.1 Candidatus Poribacteria bacterium
AAGACTATAAGTCCTGCGAGTGCGAAAAACCATATCTTTTTGAAAAAATTCATGTGTTCACCTCTCAGTGTGGGAGTTTCCGATTCAATCTCCTACTTATTGGAGTTCACCCAGAACAGGAAATGATTCGTGGTTAAAGGATCAGCAAAAGTATTCAAGATGAATCCAAACGTTCTCGGCTCTTCAATAGCGAGCCATAAGAACCCATCGTCTTGGCCATATTTATGAAAGCGTTCTTGGACTTCCTTTCTCGCGGCTTCGGAACGTTCCTTCGCTAAATTTTGATAAGCATCCTCAAATGCGTCGAATTCTTTTCGGTTCTCCCTAACCAAATCAATCACATCGTGGAAAATAGGACTGGTATATAAGCGATCAAATTTTTCTTCAAGATGCTGTACCCGCAAGGGTTCAGTTATTTCAAAACTTTGGAAGAGTACAACGATTTGATAAAAGTGAGCTATCGTCTGATCATCAGGGCGATGTCTAAAGTGTTTCTTAAAAAGTGGAAGGAGAAGTGAATCTGCACTTGGAGGTGTTGTGTCAAGAAACTCGTTAAAAGTCTTAAAAGGTTTTGTTTTGAAGGATTTTGCTTGTTGTTCGGTGCGTTTCACATACGCTAAATAAAGTGCTGAGTTTGCAAGCTCTCTAAGTGTTTTGAAATCCTTATCTAAAAGTGAGCCGGGAAACTTGGCACGCAGCAGCGCAAACGTTTTTTTCTCTCCGTCTGCCACAGGTATGGAAAGCTCTGAAGAAACGGATTCCACTTCTTCAGACAGTATAAAAGGGCTGTCGGGCTTTTCCGCGCATCCGAAAAACAAAACCGTGCTAAGACACAGAAGTATAGCGAAGCATTTGAAAATGTAGGGTGTTTGGATCATAAGAATTTCCTCTAATCTTGTTGCCTTGAGTCTTTACGTTGACGCGTTTTTCTAATCTGTTCGGCAATTTCTGAATCTGATTCTTTGAGTCTGCGGAGTCCCTCTTCGGGTCCATAGCGATTGAGGGTTTCTATAGCACGTGCCAAGCGTTGGGGTTGAAACTGTTTGTGAAGTGCTGCTTCCATGCGTTCTTCGGTTGGCAGTTCAGGCATATCCGGTATAAACTGCTTTTCGAGTTCTGCATCACCTGTTATATGAATTAGGAGCTTTTCGAGTTCTGCGGGTTCTAACGTCTTGTTACTGTCCGATGCCGGTTGTAAATGCGCACTCGCTTCGGGGTGAGTGTGTGTCATTTGTGCGGTTTCGTCTTGGATGTGTGAGGATCCAACTGACACGGAATATTCCTCCGCAGTAGAGGAGAACTGCCGAGTTGTATCTTCTTGTGGGAAGAAGGTGCCCGTCCACCCTTTTGCCCTGAGTGCGGGTTCCATCCAAGGTGGAGGTGTCCATCCTTCTGGCGGCACCCATCCATCTGGGGGTAGCGTCAATCTTTCTATTAAAACTTCGCGCGAGATAGGCGGTGGTGCCTCAGCGAGGTGTTCTCCGTTTTCATCAATATAGATGACTTCATACCCTTAGGGTTCAATGCCTTTATGTAGGAGATCAAACTCTTGAGCCTTATCAAGGGACTCGCCAAAGAACATAGCACCCGTTTCCTGCACTCTTTTAACATAGACGCGTCCAGGCTTAGCAGGGAGAAAGATTTCCATGTCGGGTCCTGTAAAAAGGCCTCCGTTCACATCCGGATCGATCTGTTTTACAGCACGGACTTGCTCATATTCCCAAATCTTTCTTTCAATATACGCGGCTTTAAACGTCTCCCAATCGGTAGTAGGCGGGATTCCGAAAACATCGGATGTCCACATTTCGGGTTGGTTTTCAAGTTTAACCAGTGCGTTGCGCGCTACCATATATCCAGAATAATCGTTGTAATCTTCTATTACAATACCTTTGTCAAGGAGCATTTCAAGCCACTCAACTTGAGGGTACTTCTCATCCACCACGGGATTACCCGCCATGTCTTCAAACGATTTAAGGAGTGCTTCAACGGTTTGAGGGCCATCGTGTTTCTTAGATGGAAGGTGTCGGGAGGAAGAGGCACTCAGTTTTGGCGATACCACATTGGAATTATTTTCAAACTGCGGTTGCCTATGTGTCCGGATAACAAAACAGGTAACAAGTCCAATAATCACCGAAAGGACGAACATGTAGATAATAGATTTGCGTATCATCGGAGAAATCCTTTTTGAAAGGGTAGATTTAAAACCTACCCTCTCAGAATTTTAGCGGTTTCAACGGGTAAAGCTATTCATAGAACCTTCGGCACTTACGTACTTCATATCCCACGGGTTACAGGATGTGCGAACTTTGAGCTCACCGGTACTACAAGTACCATAGTTTCTATTTGTTTTTAAGCAAATTTCATGCCAATGCCCTAATAAAACGTAATCTGTGTGTCAAAACCGGTGAAATTACAAAAGTCTTATTTACTCTAACGCGCCCAAAATATAGGTAGAATCTCGGTTTGTCAAACCAAACAGAGACGTTTACT
>JAPPMR010000452.1 GCA_028818995.1 Candidatus Poribacteria bacterium
GGTTGGGCATCTCACAGACCGGTGTCAAGCAGTTGAGGATACCGAATTCAATGTTGAACGCATCCAGCAGCTGCTCGCGTAAGAAATCGAGATCGGAACCGGGGCGATGTCCGGAAGGAGTCCACGCATCATATCTGGCACCGAAGGGATGGGCGCGAGGGATGTATGCCCCAACGCGATCGGTTGTACCGACCATACCGTGATGCTTACGCCAGCGTTCGGAGAGATATGGATACAACACCGTCTCGGAAGCGAGGGTGTTATGCACATCACAGTCGATAACTGAGAGTTTCTGTTGTTCAGGTGTTTCTGTTTTCTTCATTTTTGTGTCCATCTTACAGTCAGGTGTCCCGCCTCATTATGAGCAGCTTGATCGTATATTCTATGCTTCACCATAGTTGATTATTCAATCAGAAGAATTAGTGAAGTGATCTTCGCGGTACTTAGAGAAGTAGTATAGCACAGCGCGTTCCGCAATATCTTTCATAATCTCAAACATTTCATCAACTGTCCACTCCTCGGCGCGGAAATAGAAACTACCTCGGTTGAATCGACCATCTTCCTTATTGTAGAGATAAGTTTTGTTGAGTTTCCCAAACATTGCCATAGTTGACACCTTATCCAAAGTTGAGGATCCTTCCTCAAAATCACAACCGTATCCAAAACAAACAAAGGGAAAGATACTTTCACATAGTAGGGCGGTGCGGAATCCTATTAAGTTTTTCCCAAGACGTTCAATAGCGTTTCCTTTTGATTGCTTGGATTGTCCTTCTTCTTCCCGTGAATCATTTGTTCCTTGTCTTTTGACCTCTGAAATCAAAATTGGATAGGTTAATGTACTATCCTTGATGCTCTTTATCGTAAGAATACCTCCATCCGGTTTCATATTAGTTTTTTTAGAGTGACAATGTAAATCAATGTCAGGAAAATATGGTCTTAGTTCGTTAATAATGTCTTTCAAATACCATTGTTTTTCATGAGTTAAAGTGATTTTTTTTCCAAATCTGTCTTCCAAATAGTAAACAACTTTGCTAAGTGCCTTATCAAGTTCGGTTTCTTGCTTTTTTGAATTTTCATTGATTATAGTGTTTGTTCGTAGTTTTCGCAGTTGATTTCTATTTGCCATTGAGTTTCCTCTCTACAAGAAATAGTTGTTCAGTAACATGGATATCTCGGTTTCTTAGATTCCTTGATCCGCGAAATGTGTTATAACGAATCTCAAATTCATCAACACTGCCTATCTTTTGAAGCGTGGTACGCATTTCGTCTGGAGAAATAAACCCTTCATTATTAAACGAAATAAGAAGAAAACGCGTATCAAGTGTATGCAGTAGATTATTAAATAGTTCTTTAGATTTTGTTTGAACATTATAGCCTGAGCGTTTCCAGTTTTCTGGAATACCTGATACTCGACTTATATTAATAGGTTCTTTATAATGCACAAGTAAGTTTAGCATAAAGTAATTTGAACCATAAGGGTGTTGATTGTAAGGCGGATCAATATAAGTCAAATCAAGTTCCTTTATCTGACTAGCTATCTTATTTGTGTCGTCATGATACACTTCGTAATCACATTCAAATTGACTTAGAACAGGTGGTTCTAGTTCAATTCGCCCTTTAATGCGATTTAATGCGTTGGAATTAGTGCCGCCGTATTGCCCAATTCCAGTCATCTTGTTCTTGTAGAAGCCCTTAAATACCCCAGAAGTGTTTGAATGGACAGACGCTTTACTAAGAAGAGGCCCTAGTAGCGAATCACGGAAGTTTGCGGGATAGTCCTCAATCATTCTACGATAATTATCTAGTCGGCGGGCATTATCACGTGTGTAGAAAACTCGGTCGTTTTGTGTAATTCTCGATTCGTCCTCAGGGGCATAAAGTTTCTCAATAAATCCTCTAGAAGTTGGTGCGTCCACACGATTGTTAAGCTCCTCAACAATTCTGGCAATTGTAGTCAAATCAACTGAGCTGCGATTTTGAAGATAACATCGTGAAATTGACGCAGCATAATCTTCAAAATCGTTACTCGCAAGATACGAGGCATGGGCTTTCATAAAGCGAGAAACAATACCGGAGCCACTGAATGCGTCAAACACACGAAGGTGTGATTTGCCTATTCGTTTCTTCACTTGTATAACTGCTTTGCCTATGTGCCTCAACAGCGAACGCTTATTTCCTATATATGTAATAAGTTGATTTGAAAGGTAGTCAATGTTTTCTATTTCAATCATAGAGAGTACTTCCTCAGGGATGCCCAGAATACATTAGTTTCTTTACGATTCGTGTTGCCTTGCGAGCAGAGATGATAGGGATGTTCACACCTGAGTCGTTTGTTTGAAGGTATGGACCGCGACAAGTAAAACACCGTCTTTTTCATTATATAGGCGTTTTATACAAATGTCAAGAAAAAAGCAGTTAGACACTCAAGGTCATAGGTTCGCTCTCTATGGATTTTTATTATCGAACTCACGTTACTTAATCTCTTTTTT
>JAPPMR010000710.1 GCA_028818995.1 Candidatus Poribacteria bacterium
ACCGAAGATCTTCCTGTTAACCAAATCTTATCAGGTGACTGTTTAAAAGTTCTTTCTTCTTTTCCAGATGGTGTCTTTGATTGTTGCATCACTGATCCGCCGTTTAATATGTCCAAAACAAAAGGATTGGGTTGGGCATTTAGTTCTCATGTCACAATGCAGGAACAGTGGGATATTTTTTCAAAGGACGACTATTTTCAGTTCTCAGTAAATTGGATCAGAGAAGTACTGAGAGTGCTAAAAACAAACGGAAATCTATTCATTTTTGGATCGTTTCACTGTATCTTTACAATTGGTTTTATACTTCAAAACATGTTTGACAGAAGAATTATCTCTCAAATTGTTTGGTTTAAACCTAACGCACAACCGAATATTACCTGCCGAATGTTTACCGAGTCTACAGAATTCATCATTTGGGCAGTTAACAATGAAAGCAAAAAAGCAAAAAATTGGACATTCAATTATGAAACGATGAAGGCAATGAACAATGATAAGCAGATGCGAAACATGTGGGAAATTCCGCTTACCCCACGATCAGAAAAAAAGCACGGTAAACACCCTTCACAAAAACCTGTAGCAGTTGTCAATCGTATTATGTTAGCGGGAACTAATGAAGGTGATCTCATTCTTGACCCATTCTCTGGATCTGGAACAACAGCCGTGGTTGCTGAACAGCATCATCGGAAATGGGTAATGATTGAGAAGGACGAAACATATAACCAAATTGCCCAGATGCGTATTGATGAGTTGTCTAACAGTTTATTTGAGGACGATTCAAATAACGATTGGTCATAAACGAGGTATGGAAAGACAACAAGCAATTCAGAAGTTATCAACTATAGTGGGTCAAGACCTTCGCATCCTTGCTGAAGAGTATGAGGTTACAGTATTTAAAGACAAAAAGATCAATAAAGGTTGGGCAGGGCATGTTCTTGAAAGACATTTAGGATTGCCAATCAACTCGTCACAATCACCAAACTTCGGGTCTTGGGAACTAAAAATAATACCCCTAAAATACTTGAAAAGTGGTAAGTTAACGGTTAAGGAGACAATGGCAGTAACAATGATCGATCCCTATAACGTTGAACGCACTGATTTTGAAGATAGCCATTTGCTAATCAAATTAAGAAAAATGATAGTAGCCGCGAGAATTTGGGAAAGTCAAGAAGAAGAAAGGTCAATTTTACACCGTGTAACAACTTTCGATTTGGACGATCCAGAAGTCTACAGTCAGGTAAAAGCAGATTATGATGTAGTTAGAGAAACAATCCACACGAAAGGTTTTTCTACCCTTACTGGCAAAATGGGAGTATATATACAACCGAGAACAAAAGGTGCTGGACACGGGAGTACCTCAAGAGCCTTTTATGTAAGGACATCTTTCCTTAAGAAATTTATCTTTCCCGAATTTTCTGATAAAAAATAAAATTATGATCGTGCACAGACTTTACGTTGGATAGACCCAAGGAGAAGTTGAGATGGAAAAACTAAAAGAACTTCGCGTTTCAAACGATGCGATGAACGATCCGGAAGAGTTACGCGCCCGGATGTCAGAAGCGGGGTATCTTTTCTTCAAGAAACTCCAAAACCCTGACAAACTATGGGCATTGCGGCGAGAAATGCTAACGACAATGCACGAAGGCGGTTGGCTTGTTGCTGGGACTGATCCAATGGACGGCATCGCTGATATATCTACGCAGTGTACTGAGGGCGATCCTGAATACACGAATGTTTACCATGAAGTATATAAGTTAGAGGCGTTCCACCGCTCTGGACATTGGGATGAAGTCGTTGATATGGTGGAGAAGATTATCGGTAGAGCGGCACTGCCCCACCCACAGAAGATAGCACGCCTCTGGTATCCCAAGTATACCGCTCACACGACACCTATACATCAAGATTTCGTTCACTTCCAAGGCAATTTCCAGACCTACACGTGTTGGGCACCAGTAGGTGATTGTCCGATGGAATTAGGTGGTTTAGCAGTTCTACCGGGTTCACATAAAGTCAATAAGGTCATGGAGCATCATTTTTCGCTCGGTGCAGGCGGTCTGTGCGTTAATACAGATGAACTGTCAGGTGAATGGCACTCAACAAATTATGAGATAGGCGACACACTCATTTTTCCAGCGCTGACTATCCATAAGGCACTCCCAAATTTGACTGAAGATAGACTTCGCGTATCACTGGACAACCGCTATCAGGCAGTTGACGATCCAATCGCAGAACACATGCTTGAACCACACCTGAACATCTTTAACTCGCTGCAATGGGATGATGTCTATCGCAATTGGGAATCTGACGAGCTCAAATACTACTGGAAAGATTATGATCTCAACGTTATCCCAAGGGATTTTAGTTACGGAAACAAAGGGTTTGAGGAAGCGTTGGAGTTAGCAAGAGACGGTGATGATCGCGCAGTGTATCAGTTAAACCTAATAATCAAACGCGATCCGACAACTGAGATGGCAGAAAGAGCGACTG
>JAPPMR010000176.1 GCA_028818995.1 Candidatus Poribacteria bacterium
AAGGGAAAGACCTTTTGCGCGTACGAGAAAGTTGCCCCAGGAACTGGAAAAATTGGGAATTTCGGTTGAATTTCATGCTGGTGATTGCAAGCCGGACAAGTTACGCCAATCGTTGTCTCAAACTGACCCTGCCCCATTAGTGTTGATAGACTATCACCCGCAATCACAATACCATCTGGAATCCTCAGTGAAACGATAAGGGTCATATCTAATATTTCCTAATTTAAGATATTTAACAAGCAAGTGGCCGAATTACATCACACTTGACTTTAACATAAGTTTCCATTAAATGCAATACCAATTTCAATCTTGGCGAAAAAATTCACTGAGCATTGTCAGGAAATTCGGTAATAGAATAGAGTCTGACAATGGACAAATTCCATTGAGTTCTCGTTTATCATTGAAAAAAGCATTATAGATAACCAGTTTGTCGCCATATATCCCCATCGTCACTATACCATCTTCCGGATGCCATCCTAAACTGAGACTACCATCTTCTGCCCAACCGAGGTCAGGGGCAGGGATGTCTTCAGGAAGTACCGCTATTAAAGACAACAGATCATCGTAAGCTGAATCCGGGACAGGATCAATTTCTGTTTCCAATGAATAGGCTTTCTCGGCTTCTCGGCAGACTTTTGCTAATTCGCGTTGTACCTTTTTGTTAAACTCACCTTGAGCTTTTTTATTCACTGGTATCCCCTCCCAATTCTACCCGCGATGCATCGCCAATAGGGGCATCATTGCGTTCCAACGCGAGAAGTGGATAATTGTCGCTATCCTGCGTTTTTGTTTTCGGTGTAGTCTTTTTCCTGCGTTTCGGTTGTTGATGCTCTTTTTCTTCGCGAATTTTCTCTAATAGAACACTTGCCGGTTCATCGTTCAGGTCTTGTGGGACAAGTTTACCAGAAAAGGCATGCTTGAGGATAGACTGCCGCAAGCGTTCCGAACGTTTCAGTTCTGACTTAATAGTTGCTTCAATTTCATCGGCGACTGAAAGATTTCGCTCAAGTTCAGAGACAACTTGTTTCTGCTCAGGAAGGGGCGAGAGCGGAACAGGTATTTTTCGCATCGCCGACTGATTAAGTTTTAGTCTTGTTGTTCCTGTCAAGTACCCATGATAATCAAATGTATTCAAATAATGGCATAAAAATTGATTTGATGTGACCTCAGATTTTGCTCTCAAGACATGGGCATGGTTATTTACCCAGCTCTTATCCCTAATGAGATATGCTGTATCTTTTAAAAAGTCCAAGAATGGAGCACCATCTTCTCCTAATAAGACGAGTTCCTCATCAAACAAATAATCATCAATCCACCCAACTCGTCCAGTTGCCCCATAGTATGGATAAAGTTCTGACTCAGATTTACCGCTTATCCGGGTTTCCCGTTCTTTTGCGTTTATCGGTATTCGCTGGCTATCTAAAATCTCGGCACAATTTGCTAAGGTTGTCCACTCCCAACCCTCAGGCAACTCTGATAAACCTTCCTGCGTAGAAACTTCTGAAACCGACGTCGGTTCAAGTTCACTCGGATGTGCTTCGCGCCACTCCCTTGTCAACTTTCCTTCAAATGCAGTTTTGAGGATTGATCGACGATACCGTTGCAGCTGCACTTGTGCTTTTTTAAGGCTATCAATCGCCTCGTCTAATTGTGTAAAAAGCGTCTCTAACTTGGCAACAATACGCCCTTGTTCTGCCATCGGTGGAAGTGGGATCTCAATCTGCTTAAGTTTCGTCGCGTTAACATTGAGAAGGGTAATTCCTGCTTTTTCACTTGAGATAATTTTCCAATAAGATGGACTTTTAAGGAAAAGCGCAAGATAGTTTTCATCAATGATTTTTGATATGGGTCGGAAACGAATTAGGTACGAAGCAAACACCGCATTTTGTGGGTTTTTCACCAGATAGCTATAACCAACAGAACCTGCTCGAGAAATCACAATATCCCCTGTTTTTAACAAATATTTTTCTTTTTCCGGAGGGGCTTTTTCACAGTACGGAACTGTTTCCCAATTGACGTTTCCACTAGTAATATCGGTGGTTCTAAGCAAGTGAAGCGTCCCATCTGGAGTTGCTTTTGTTGTCCATCCGTATTGCGGAGCGGAACAAGCTTCTTGAAAAGTTGTCCACGCCCAATTTTCGGGCAAATCAGATAAACCTCCATTTGTTTTGCTCACGTGCTCTGCTATTTGCCCAGAACTTTCCCCAATGAAATCCGACTTCCTTCCCGAATTGCCGTGTCCAGAGGCAGTTGAAGGTGTATTATTGTTTGGCGTGCTTTTTGTATGTGTGGATGCGTGGGGTTCCAGCCTTTCCTCAAGGCGATTATAGAGTGTCACGGAGGTTTTCGCAAATGTCGTTTCATAATATGGTGCCGGTAGACCAAGGTTTTCCATCTCCTGACGCATTTTCCTTGTCCCTTCCCTTAACGCGCGTACCAAAGGTTCCCCTCGCTTATCTCTCATAAGACTCATCCACCTAACAA
>JAPPMR010000763.1 GCA_028818995.1 Candidatus Poribacteria bacterium
TTGAATGCAGCTCAATGACATCAAAACCGAGATCATACACGATTTGTGCAAAAGCGGTAGCAGTCGTATTTCTCACATTCAGAGACATAGTCCCTAATTTCATCATAACAGATTCTCCTTTTTTGGTGCCGGTGCCGAGCGAAATTGTCTGTTCACGCGTTTTTCAAAAGGTTTATTCATCTACTAAAATTTTTATTTTTTCTGTTCGTGAAGCAATATTTGGGTCTGCTGATTCAGTGCTGTAAGGAATTTCTGCAAGCTTTCCTGAAGATCTTGAAATTGCTCTTGGCCTGCCTCAAGCCCTTTAATGCGTGCGTTAAAGCCTTCCAAACGGGTGAGTTGATCGAGAATATCTTGAATTAGGTCTTGAACTGCGTTGAACTGTTGCTGCTCGTCTTCCAGTCGTTGTACCTTATCTACCATTACTGCGAGTTCTTGCTGGGTTTGGGTCAACTCTTTTTGAAGGTTTTGCGTAAAAGTGATTAATTTTTCTAAAGTGTTCGTTGTTTTATAAATAGTTTGCTCAGGCTGACCGCGATCTTTTTGTTCCTGAGGTTGTGTATTCTTTTCTGGAGGAGTTGAAGGAGAAGATGTAGCAATTTCATCTGGAATTTCATCTGGTTTGTGAGTCGTTTCTGCAGCATCTTGGCTCGGAAAAATACCGATTAACTTAATGTGATACGAGAACTGGGGATAGGGTTCTTTCCGTTCGTTGTATGTGATTTGCACCCGTATCTCTTCATTAACTCGCAAGTTGCTCAGCATGTTGTGAATATTGCGAATCGCTACTTCATTGTAGCCGAATGTTTCATTTTTCTTTGGATTTAATTGCCTAAGATACCAATAAAGTTCCAATCCATCGGTGCTCTCGCGTTCTAACCCTTCGTTCGTTAAAACACCGACTATTTCTGGATTTTCAGGGTCTGATGACGTTTGCTCGTTTGGTATGACAATATCTAACGGTACTTCCCCCTGAATAGCCTTCATTCCGAGGATCCAATTCATTGCTGATGTTCTACTACTGTATACGATGAAGTCGTAGGTAATTGCCATAGTTCTCTCTTTGGTAATAGTCTTCGGTCTTAACCATCAACTCGCCTCCTATATAAATGTTAAGGCACGAGTTGATGGTTAAAGTTTTCAGTGAAAGAAGTTTTGGTTTAACGGCTCCTGACAACTTTGATCAACAACTCGTCTACAAATATTTGTGCTAAGGCGCGAGTTGTTGGTCAAAACCATTTATATCTTTAATCTTGACATAACTTGTGCAAGTTTTGGGATACAAGAGGTGCCAACCCCTTCCACAGCAAAAGATGCCACACAGTGCGCAAAATTCAATGCCTTTTGTACCGATCGGTTTTGATAATAGTTGATTAAGAAGGCGGTCGCAAAAACATCGCCAGCCCCTGTCGGATCTACTTCCGTGACGGAGTATGCCTCTGATCGAAGTTCCGTGCCATTTTGGAAAAGGGTCGCGCCCCGCGCCCCCTGTGTTAGTACAACAATCGGGGCTAGTCCGATATATTTTTCTAATTCATCCGGGTAGGTGTGGAGGTCCTCGTCACTCAGAATTAATACATCAATATGAGGTAAGATATTTTTCGCCGTTTCCCACCGTTTTGCCTCAACTTTGCCACTGGCATCCCATTGCCGGAGCCAACCTTGCGGTGTAGCACCTATTAGCGTTTTATCACTGAAGCAGTGGACGACTTCAGCGGAGACCTCATCGGCAATAGGGCACAAATAGGCTATATCGCTGGTACGCCATTCAGCCGGAATATGGCTCCCTTTTAGTTGTTGTGCGTTCCCTAAAATAAATTGCTGTCTATGCCCTTTTGCGTCATATTGGTTATCGAAAATTGTTGTCTCAGGGGATTCATGATAGACCGTTTTTATCCCCTCCAAAAGTGGGTTTTGTCGGTCAAAGTTTGCCCCTACTGCTGTAACTGCTCGGGCGTGGTGTCCGAGGTTCCGAGCGGTCAGCGTCGAGTACGAGGCGGACCCACCGAGAATATATCCATTTGGCGAGACATCATAACAGAAATGACCAATTGATAGAAAAGTTGTGGGCATTGAAGGCGGTATGTTCATTTTTGCGCTATAATTCAAAGACAGTCTCCATACGTGCCCACCATTCGTCTGGCTGCGCGTCTTCCACTGGTTCTTGGAAGGTTCGCATCAATTCATCCCAAGCTTTACACTTCGGGTTCTCTTCAAGGTAGCGTGGAAAATCGCGTTCTATATCGAAATCGTCGACCGTTTCCATTGCCATAAACAAGCGGCGCCCTAACAGATAGATATTCATTTTTGTGATACCAACTGCTTTTAGTGCCCTGAGGACTTCGGGCCAGGCATCTTGATGATATGCTTTATACTTTTCAATAATTGCTGAGTCGTCTTTCAGATTCAGCGTTAAGCCGTAGTGTTTCATTTTAATTTTTTTAGTGCCTTTCGGATTATCTCGCCGTGGTCGAACGCGAG
>JAPPMR010000566.1 GCA_028818995.1 Candidatus Poribacteria bacterium
GATGGCCCGCGATGGTCTCCCCTGTATTTTGGAGGGGGATTATACGGCGAGGTGAGTGGATCATATTTCGTACACAAGTATAAGGATGTTGCCAAAAAACGAAAGTCACGCAGCAGCAATTATCAAAGGTAGAAAATGGAATTAGCTGTAACCTGACAACATTTCTTAAAGTCTGCAATGCGCTGGATTTAAGAATCGGCTTGGGTCAGTCTCACACGCGTAGGGTTATAAAAAAAGCATAAAAGGCGATACCTGCTCACACTGGCACGGATGCATTATGTTAAATAACTATCTCATTGTTGCTCTTCGAAACCTGCTCAAACACAAAGGTTATACTCTTATTATCTTTTCAGGATTAGCCCTTGGAATGGCTCCCGTCTTGATGATCACCCTTTATGTTCAATCAGAATTGAGCTATGATAGGTTTCGCCCGCATTCTGATCGCGTTTACAGAATTCTAAGAGAGACACGTTGGCCAAGTGGGCGCATATTATGGTCAGCGGGTCAAAAAGGTTCATTGGCCTCTGAGCTTCGCGAAGATTTTCCTGAAGTAGAGGATGCAACACGATTCTGGGCTGTATCAAGTTGGGTGAGCTTTGGCGACAAAGGATTCGATCAGAGATTTTGTCTCGCGGATAAGAACATCTTAGAGTTCTTCGACATTAAACTGACCAACGGTAATCCTCAAACTGTTCTTTCTGAACCATCATCCGTTGTGCTTACACAAGCAATGGTGCAAAAATATTTTGGGAATGAAAATCCTATTGGAAAAATTATATCAGTAGAACGTCTCTATTTTGGAAAAATGGATCTAAGAATTGCGGGTGTGTTAGCCACCATGCCATCCAATTCTCACTTTAAGTTTGATTTCATAACAGCGACTCCAACCAGTTACATTCGCAAACAGCAGCTATGGGATGTTTGGAAAAAAATGGCATCACAACTCCAGCGCATACGTATGTAAGGCTTGCACAAGGCGTCTCCCCCTCGGCAATAGAGCAAAAAATTCCCAATTTGCTTACTAAATACCTGGGTGAAAATAGGGGGGAACAAAAAAGCACGAAAAATACCTATTATCTCCAGCCATTGAAACGCATTCATCTCTATTCTGGCTTTGATTATGGATACCACCAAGGCGGAAGAGGCGACATCTATGATCTATATCTATTGATCATTATAGCAGCATTTATCCTAATTATTGCCTGTATTAATTTTATGAATCTCGCCACAGCACGCGCTACAAACCGTATGAGAGAAATCGGGATGCGAAAGGTTTTGGGAGCCAACAGATCACAACTAATCATACAATTCTTAGGCGAGTCCGTTCTTTTATCGTGTTTTGCAGTTATTATTGCGCTGCTAATTACGGCACTCATTTTACCTTATTTCACAGCATTCGTTGGACGCAGTCTATCACTTAATCTATTCTCAAATATATCGGTAGGAATTTGGCTAATTGGAATTGCCCTTTGTGTGGGTATTCTCTCAGGCAGTTATCCGGCCTTCTTCCTGTCAGGATTTAAACCTGTGGTTGTGCTAAAAGGAATATTAAAAATAGGCCCAAGTGGCATCTGGATTAGAAAATTGCTGGTCGTTTCTCAATTTGCTATCGCCGCCCTTTTGATTATTAGTACAATCATTGTCTATCAACAATTAAGGTTTATGAAAAATAAAAACTTAGGATTTGATAAAGAGCAGGTGTTGGTTATGCCTATTTTCGACAATACTCAATTGATGAAAGTAGAGAAAAGTGCTCTTTCAAATAAATACAACACTGTAAAGCAAGAATTCCTAACACATCCCAATATCTTAATAGCAACAGCCTCCCGAGGTATCCCTGGTGGGCTTCGAGGTGGTAGTTACATGCCGACATTGCGTACAGAAGAAGGAAGAGAAATCGAGGTCCGCCTATTTGATGTAGATGAAGATTTTATCGGATTATTTGATTTTAGGCTTATCGCGGGCAGAGCATTTTCCGGTGAAGACATGAGGGCCTGGAATACCGCTTCAGAAAAAAGCTATATCATCACAGAAACAACTGCCAGACATCTGGGATGGGCAGATCCGGTCGGTAAGTCATTAGCGGGAAGGGGCCATCTATCCAGAGGCCAGGTGGTCGGCATGATTGAAGACTTCCACTTAGACTTGCGACATTCGCTTGGTCCCATTGTTTTAACCCCCTCCCTTGTCAGATTGAGGTATTTATCTTTGAAGGTTCACACGGAGGATTTGCCCGAAACAATGGATTTCCTCAAGAAAACATGGCATCGGTTTGTACCTGATCGGCCTTTTGATTATTTTTTTTTGGATGAAAGGATTGATGCATTGTATAAGCAAGAAATCAGGCATGGCCAAATTTTCGGCATTGGTGCTTGTTTCGCGATTTTCGTCGCCTGTTTGGGACTTTTGGGCATGGCCTCTTTTACTGCCGAACAAAGGACCAAAGAAATTAGTATCAGAAAGGTTTTGGGTGCATCTGTG
>JAPPMR010000372.1 GCA_028818995.1 Candidatus Poribacteria bacterium
TCATAAATGGGAGGTTTTTCGGGCATGCGCGGGGGGCGCGGAGCTGGTTGATTGTGGGAAACCGGTTGACAATAATTAAGGTTTCGTTTCTGGCAACTGTTTTGGGTATGACAATAGAAGGTTGTGTTTCCGATGGAAAAAGGCGTTGATACACTGGCTGTTTATCATCACCTTTCATACGCTCAAACATGGCGTTTGCAGTCGCCATTGTTGGTAAGGCAATATACAGACCAGCCCCCTTTTGATGTGCCATTAGGCGGTTTGCTAACAACACAGCCGCTTCAGTTTTTCCTGCGCCTGTTACATCTTCGAGGATATAAAGGCAAGGTCCTTTGCCAATCGTCATCTCTCCACATTTTGACTGCAATGGTGTTGGAATTTTAATATCAGGCCCAAATAAATTCTGCAAATTGTGCTCTTGAACAGGTGTATCTATTAGCAATTCTGTAAGATCCATCGCTTTCTCTGCCTGCTTCAGTGCCAATTGCCAATATTCATCCAACGGCATTGATACATCACAATAAGGAAAGAAATCAGCATTTGACCCAATCCAGTCACACAGAACTGCAACCCCAGCCAGCCACCAGGAGGCCGTTCGCAACTTGGAGCGGTCTATTTCTGGTAAGGTCATAACGTCTTCAAACAACAGATCAATAACTGCCTGGATATAGCTTTTTGTTGATATGATGTCTTCATCAGCAAAATAATCTGATAAAATTTGTTGCCCTTCTTTGGGAGGTTGCCCGTGATGTCCGGCTATGGCACGCATCCAATAGTCGTATCCCGTTTCTCGAACACGACGACCAGACATGCTGGTTTTCGGCAGAAAATTTATTTTTTGGAAATATGTTCGGATACAATCTTTCCAGAGAATATACCCCAGTGTATCATGAGGTAGATTATAGCCCTTGTTGCTTTTCCGATTTTGCAGTTTTTTTAATAAATCAGGACGCAAATTCTGGAAACCTTCTGCGAATTTGCCAACATCATGTAGTGCTAAAAAGAAGGTCATGCATTGAACTAAGTGATTTTCGTCCAAGTCCGTCAGATGTGCTAATGTGGTTCTTATTCGCTCATTTTTTTTAAAAAATATTTGTCCCACAGCAGCGACGTCTAAGCAATGGTATGGCAAAATATGTACTGTCATCTTCTCAGCCCCATATCCAGCTTTGCCCCAATACTTCATGTGGTTGTCTGTCCTCTGTTGCATAATTTCCTCAGATTTAAATTTGATCTTGTCAAAATTTCGAACTGGATGAATTTTTGAGCGGCTAAATGTAGTAAAATTTTGTTCACTATGCAAGATTAACTTGCACTTACGATGCGGCTTTTCTATTTTTTTCTCTCAGAGGAATTGTCAAGAGAGTGATGTGATGAACCACGACGATATCATAAAAGAAGTCCGAAAGATTCGCGAACAATTGGCGGCATCACACGGCTATAATGTGCGTGCCCTGTTTGCAGAAGCAAAAAAACGCCAGAAAGAAAGAGGGCGGAAGGTCATTAAAACCACAGACGCCGATATTGCAAGACAACGCGAAACTGCTCGCCGTATGCGCGAAGCACGCGACAAAATGCCACCTCTTAGTATGTCCATAAAAGAAATGGTAGAGGAAGGACGTGTGTAAAAGGAGTTACTCATGCTTAGCACTGCTTTGGGCATTATGAGAGACGGTAAAATCGAAATTTTAGAACACATTGCATTACCTGAAGGACAAAGGGTATTGGTCACCATGTTGCCCAACGATGATATTTTTTGGCGGGAAGCCAGCAGGGTATTGGTCACCATGTTGCCCAACGATGATATTTTTTGGCGGGAAGCCAGCCAGGAAACCCTGAAACAGATTTGGGATAATACAGAGGACGATGTATATGCCCGATTACTTGATAAATGATATTGAACCATTGTTGAAGCAGAATGGACAAACGACAGACGCCGATATTGCAAGACAGCGGGCAACTGCTCGGCGTATGCGAGAAGCACGCGACAAAATGCCACCTCTGGGTATGTCGATAAAAGAAATGGTGGAGGACGGACGTGTGTAAATATGGCGACGATACAGGGTCAACAATTTACATACCTGAATGAACCGCCATACCCTCTCAATTCATCCGAGACTCGTTTCCCTACATAAAGATTTTGGATGTCAGGACTGGCCTCACGCCCGATAAAACCGTAACGGTTAGAGCCTGTTCCTCGACTTGGGAAATTCTCAGCAGTTGCCTCTAACCATTCCTCGGCGATGAAAGCCCCGACAATTCTACGATTATAACTGGCTAAAATGACCTCTGCTCGCTCGGCTCTCGATTTGCTGACTCTCCAGGCAAAACGGATTGTTTCATACAATGAGGACTCTTTTCCATCCCAATTACGGTTGACAATCAAGATTAATGCTTTGTGTTGGATGTCCTCTACTTTTAACGTCTCCATTATTTGCTCCTTTCATTTTTGTTCTGATCCATAATATCTCTGTCCTGGAT
>JAPPMR010000033.1 GCA_028818995.1 Candidatus Poribacteria bacterium
TTCTTTGGACGAAGGGATTTTGATACATGTGTCCGTTCATTGCGGGTGCGAGGAGGATGGGACAGTGAACGGAAACAGCGACGGTGGAGAGTGCGTCATCGGCGATGCCGTTTGCGAGTTTACCGATGGTGTTCGCTGTTGCAGGAACAATCGCGAATAGATCGGCGCGGTCGGCGAGATCGATATGTGGAGGCTTCCAATCTGTCCCCGCGTCGAATAGGTTCAGGAGGACGGGATTCCGTGAGATGACTTGGAATTGCAGAGGCTGTACGAGACGTGTGGCGTTTTCGGTCATCACGACGTGGACATAAGCACCGCTTTTGACGAGTTGGCTTGCCACGTCAAGCGATTTGTGGATGGCTATGCCGCCTGTAACACCTAAGATGATCGTTCGCTCTCTGAATTCCATATTTTTCAGGATTACAAGATTTTATTTGGGCAATCTGAAGGATGATATGTAGAACGTAAACGAGTGTTGCAACTGATAATTTTTGTTTCTTATGTGCTTCATGAAATATCGTTGTCCTGGCGATGAGCGAGTTGCTGACGGAGCCGTTTTAGCTCGGCTTCCATTTCTTGTCGTTCCTGTTCTGCTGCTGCTGCTCGCGTTTCTGCTGCTACTGCGCGCGTTTCTGCCTCTATCCGAAGGGAATGCTCTTCCATAGAAGTCGTAATTGGCGTGCCATCGGGTAAATACGGACGTAGTAGCCGCACCTGCGTATCGTGTTGGTCCTCCCATCGAAAATAGAGGTTTAAAGTTTCACTAAACAGACCCTCTTGTGTATCAGGCGTAATTTCAACAATATCCGCGGTTAGATCTCGCCGCCACCCGCGAAACTCAGGCGGCTTCTCCATTTCGGGTTGATGGATGAAATACTCTTGCGCACCCATATCCCTGAGATAGACCTGAACTTTCTCATCCCGATCCTGATCCGCTGTCGCATCCGAAAGGAACTCAAAGATAACCGCAGGCACAGCACCCTCTGACCACGTATAAAAACTCCGCCTGAGTGGAAACTTAGCAGCACCTAAGACGACGTGAACATCGGGGGCAACGAACTTCGTCATATCGCCTTCACGGTAATAGACAAACGTGTCAACGCCTATATGGACGTGTGGATGGATCGCAAAATATCGTGTGAGTTGGTCGGCGAGGTTCCTCACTTGTTCAGCGTGAAATTCTGTTGCCGGCATCGGTTCATCATCCTCATAGGGGTATCCTTCTATGTAAATTGTCGGTTTCCCTGTAGCTTTTGGAAAAACAGGCATATATTTCCTTTGCTTGAAGGCAAAGTCGTTGAGGGTCCCCATAAGTTCCTCCTTATCCGTTTACCGTAAATCAAATCCACGCTAATCTACACTGTCAATGCCGAGTGAAGGGTTGATTGCCTCTATAAGTTTCGGATCAATGCGGGAGCGTTCTGCAGCGATGATGGTCTGGATCTGTTGAACTGCCTCTTGGATTGCTTTCTCTGGATTGCTAACCCAGTAATCGTAATTCTTAATCTCACGGACTTCGGATTTGGCTATGTCCAATCGTTGTTTCTGTTCTGCCTCCGATTCTGTTTTTCTGCGGCGGAGGCGTTTCTCTAAGACAGTCAAAGATGGGGGTATAATGAAAATGAGAACGCTTCTCGCCGGGGCAAGATTTTGCTTTTGGATTTCCAGAGAACCTTTTACCTCAATCTCTAAAATAGAATCTTTCCCGGCTTCACGTGCTGCGGTTATTTCAGATTTGAGTGTGCCGTAGAGGTTGCCTCCATATTCTGCCCATTCTAAGAAGCTATCCTGCTGAATATGCTTTTCAAATTCTGCTTTTGACAAGAAGTGGTAATCAATACCGTCCTTTTCACTTCGACGTCGCTTACGCGTCGTTGCAGAGATGGATAACCGCAGCGTTTCATCCAATTTGCAAAGAGTTTTAATGACGGTGCTTTTCCCTGAACCGGAGGGTCCGGAAATGACGATGACAAGGTTTGGTTTGTAAAGATGAGTATTCACCATTGGAAACATTGCACCGTTACAAAGGTGTTAGGACTTACGCAATTTTCTATGAATCCTTACATATTACGTGCGATTGGCGAGGTTACATGAAGATTAAGAATTTAATTCGGTAATTGCGGGCAGGTACAAGACCTGCCCCTACAACATTTTTTTAGGGATAATATTACCGAAGTATTTATTTAAACTTCATCAAACCTCGCCAGCGAAGGGGCTGCGTAAGTCTTGGGTGTGTTGCCTTAAATATTAATCTGCGGCTTCATCTAACTCCACGAGGACTGGTGATTCAATGCGAATAGCGTCTTTGATACAGACTTCTTCGCACAACTTGCAGCCGACACAATCCTTGGGTTTGACCAATTCGCAGATACCGAAGAAGCTTTCGGCGTGTTCACCGGTATCTGGGTCCTTGAGTTCTAAGCACTCCCAGGGGCAGATGTGAACGCAGAAATCACATCCGGAGCAGAGTTCTTCGT
>JAPPMR010000660.1 GCA_028818995.1 Candidatus Poribacteria bacterium
TGATGGTTTAACTTGGTTGCTTCATCTGTGATTAAATAGTGAAACTCTTTACCGGCATGTAAATCAGTATGTTGTGCCCATTGAACAGTTGTTTACAGCTGATATAGAATTGTCAATGATACTTCATAACCTACAAGATATGGAACAGGTGCGTAGTGATTTGACCTACGCAATTTATGCAAATGATATGAAAGCACTTGAGAGAGAAATGTCGGAGATATGTGAAGTGATCAAATATTTCAATGAACAGGAGGAAAACTAATGACTGGGGGGAGTAGATCTAGATTTCGCTCTGATAATACACAGCATAACATTATCGCAGTAGTGCCAAACAAAACTGATGAGAAGTTCGCGTCAACTGAGGTAGCAGATTTTTTTCAAGAGGAACTGAAGGAAATCAATGCACATGATTATGAAGCAATTAACCGCCACAAGCAAACGATAGCGGATAAATTAAAAAGTGAGTGTGATGTTGAAAACATTCGATTTGGGGGTTCTCACTCAACACACACCGACGTTCAGGGACTGAGCGACATCGACATGCTAGCTGATTTGGGAGATTTTAAAGGGAGCCAACCCTCAGATCAAACTATTAAGGATTTCACTAATGCAATAAAAGAGCGTTTACCAAATACTAAGGTATCTTCGGGTGTAATGGCTGTTACCGTAGAATTTTCTGATGGATTGCAGGTGCAGATTCTGCCTGCGTTTCGTCATCGAGATGGTTATCAGATTTCCGATCCCAATGGAAAAGGATGGATTCAAACTTTCCCTAAACGATTTGCCCGTGAACTCACATCGGTAAACCAAAAACTCTCTGGACAGGTTGTGCCGACTATCAAACTGATAAAATCAATTTGTGATGCAAATAATGTCGGAGTCTCCTCTTACCACGTATCGAACATGGCTCTGAATGTCTTCAAGCATTATGCTGGCCCCAAGACGCATCAGAAAATGCTTCAACATTTCTTTAATAATGCAAAGTCGTTGTGCTTAAAACCGACTGTCGATCCGAGTGGACAAACTCAATATGTTGATGGGGATTTATCAAGCAGCAAAAGAAAACGTATGGCAGGAGATTTCGCCCAAATAGAAAATAAAATCAAGAAGGCAATAGAATCACCATCTCTCACCAAATGGAAAGATTTATTCAAAAAGTGAGGATACACTACGTGTATGATGAAGAAAAAGATGATATGAATCACGAATCTGATAACCTGAAACAAATCTTCGCAGGGAAATATATTCAGATTGCAGGAAGTGCCCATGAGACTACGGATCTAAAAATACTCAAGTACTCGCATGAATTAATTCGGCACCTAACCAGTGAACTACTGAGGAATTGCGCCAAGTTAATTGTCGCAACCGGATCTGAAGATATGGCAGATTCTAACAAACCTTCATGGGATACAGGATTATATTACGATTGGAATGTACTTGAGACTATCGGCGATTATATCAATTCCCGGAATTCGAACAACCTACGCATTGGAGAACCGTTAGCTATAATTGTCTCATCCGAAAAGTCAGAATCTCAAATTCCAAATAAGCGGCGAGATTTGTGGAATCAACTCATTGAAAAGCAGGCGATACATCTTGTACGAGTTCCACCTGGTTGGAATGCGGGGGCATATCGACGCGATCGAGAAGCAGAGTACGGTGCTGGCCTCATCATCGTAGGAGGAGGCGAAGGAGTTGAACATTCTAGCCAACTCTATGTCAAGAATGGAAAACCTGTTATCCCAATTGACCTCCCAATTACGCCTAGATATGGAGATGGCAAGGGAGGCGCTCCAGAAATATCACGTTTTGCACTTTCAAATCCCAGTGAATACCTTGGTCCAGTAGATAATGGTACAACTCGACTAGCACATATTTCCGCACAGAACGGTTGTGCTTCAATTGAGCAAATCGGACCAAGAATCCTTCATTTGTTAGCTGACGCGCTAGCAATCTCGGAGAGGAAGAAAATGGAAGAAACTGAAAAGGATCCTCGGAGGGTATTTGTTGTTCACGGTCGAAATGAGGAACTTCGCCGAGCAATGTTCACCTTCCTGCGTTCAATAGGTCTTGAACCTATTGAATGGAATGAGGCTGTCCAGTGGACTGAAAGCGGTTCTCCACATGTGGATGAAATTCTCAATGTAGCTTTTAACCGCGCTCAAGCCATTGTTGTCCTCATGACTCCAGACGATGAGGCAAAATTACGATATGAATTTCAATCTGAAAATGATCCACCACATGAAAAGGACTTGACACCCCAAGCGCGAGCTAACGTGATTTTTGAAGCAGGGATGGCTCTTGGGCGAGATCCTAATAGAACAGTGCTAGTTGAGATAGGTCGTCTCAGACCTTTTAGTGATATCGCTGGTCGACATACAATTAGACTTGATAATTCGACTGAGAAGAGACAAGCTTTGGCAATGCGACTGCAAACTGCAGGCTGCCCAGTCAACCTTGATGGCATAGATTGGCAC
>JAPPMR010000544.1 GCA_028818995.1 Candidatus Poribacteria bacterium
GTTATATACTGGCACGGTTTTTGCAATTATAGATTCAAAATGATGCGGAATGTGATGTCTTTATCCTGTCACCCGAACCTCAGTCCATGCGGAACCGGGAGAGTAATCCCACATTTGACCAGGGCGCACAACCGGGTACTCTTGTGTGCCTGTCCTCCTGAATGACCTGACCGCGGGTTACTCTCCCTCAAAAGGGGGTTGTCATGTTTTACTGTCTTCGCAGTATTGCTCTGGTCCTTATTTTTATCGGGTGGGCACAGGATGCAAGCAGCCAACAGCGCCCCCCTGACAGGGTGACTTCGTTTGTGATTGGCGGCGTGACACTTCAGGAAGGTGTGAAGAATCCAATCGTGCCAAGTGGAATGCAAAAGGTTGAGATTACATACAACAACCCCATCATGCACTCAACCGGCAGTTTGGATATTGTTGCATATCCACTTGAATTTACCATATCGCTCTACAATGCGATGCGTTCGCCAGATGCGGTGATAAGCGCAGATCGCCTGACAGTGACAGTGGATGTTTTTGTGCCCGAAAGGGAGACGTACCAGATGCTTATTGGGCGCACAGAAGCAGAACCTGTTGAGGAACGGCAGCAGTATTTTTGGGGCACAGTAGAAATGCCAGATGCTGTAATTTCTGGTCGGGCTATTTTGCCAGAGGGTGTTACCCTGATCACAGAGAGACCCGGCGGGATTGCCATAGTTGACCCCGAACGATATTTAAAAGCTCTGGAGAGTGAATACGACTTTGACCTGTTTCAGCTTGCCATTGTTCGCATTGCGGACTTCAATGAACATTTGGCATTTGAATTGGAGCATGTGCCGGATGGGGCTTACGCGATTCTTGCGTATCAAGAGGTGCTTGATGCACAGGGAAATAGGGATGATGCAGGTATTTTGCTCGGCATGAATGTTCTGACAGGCGGTGTTGATTCTACGGCACTGGTTCACGTTGCCGATGGTCAAAGTATAACGGATTTACAAGTCATGTTGCAGGGGGAACCGGAAGTTGTTGAGCTTTCAGAAGTCCGCATTGATAGCATCTATGCTGAAGACCATTTGTTCTCTGTTCTGCGTGACAATCGCCAACCCGGTATGATTGTAGATGTATCACAAACTCTGATTGTCAACATCCCGAAGCATATTCAGGATGTCTTTCCGGTGTTTCTGTCTGGCAATGTTGACGATCTTCTCAAATTTGTTATCCCTGTTTCGGATTTGATGAAAGGCGATATCGTCTCCATTGTTGGTGCGCCTTTTTCCGGGAATACCGTTCAAGCTGTGCTGTTGATACGCCACGCGAAACGCTCTGATCTCGACAGAGATGGCGATGTTGATTTTGACGATTTCTTGTCTTTCGTTGGTGTTTACGGCACAAGAGACATATTTCCTGGCTACGTTTTTGAAGCTGATTTGGACGGGGATGGTGAGGTCGGTTTCGCAGACTTTTTAATCTTTGTCAGTGACTTTGAGGGGGGATGAAATGTATCATTCTATGACACAGGTAGCAAGCCTGCCCTTGCTTTTGCGATAGGGATAAAGCGTTTTATAGGTCAACATTTTTCTATGAGTCTTGAGTCGAGGGGGGTGGGCTTTACACAGAGAAAGAATGAAGATGCGGACGAAGTAATGGTCATAAATGAATTCACACTTGTATTGGGATATTTGTTTTAGACTTTCCAGGGGTGAGCCTTTTGAAAAGAAACCAGGTCCTACATGGCGAGAATGGAGACTTTGAAAAAGTGAGGAAAATAATCCGCATTGTAGCTGTTCTCGTCCTATCTGCTGGTCTCATTCTCGCTGTTGCTTTCTTGGCGTGGATATACTAACAGTGCGTTCAAAAATCGAGACAGAATTCAGAACAACATGCAGTGGAGGATTACCATAATGGCAAACGATGGAGAAAAAGCAGCCTGGGCGTGGTTACAAGAGCTTGCCTCTATCATGTGGAATCTGCGCCTTACAATATGGGTCTTCGGGGTCGCAATCCTGTTCCTATCCATCGTTCAGTTGATACTTATTATCTGGATAATATCCAGAGAGTAATGAATTTTGACATTTCAAGATGTGCTGGCAACCAAATCGCAGTATTTGAGCCTTTTCCCTTCAAACTTCTGCACAATCATTTTCATCTGGTCGATGGTATCGCGGACACGGGTGTTTTGACGAGTTGCAAACTCATTTAGGTATCTCCTGAGAGGGAGTTATATACTTGGGGGTTACAGAGAAACTATTGCCTATTTTATTTGCCTATCAAGTCCTGATAGCGCACTCTTCTCATAGCAGGCACTTTGCCCTGGATATTGCTCCTTGGTCATTTGCCAAAATTCCCTTCTTTGTCTCTCCTTGCTTTTAACCTGGAGTAACGGCTGCAACCGATAGACAGATAGGAAACTCAGTCCTGGGTCTGAGTCATCCAGATCAAGAATAAAGTCTTTAATTTTTTCATCCAGTTTGAGCAACCGTAGAATCA
>JAPPMR010000472.1 GCA_028818995.1 Candidatus Poribacteria bacterium
GTTTGTCTGCCTCAATAAAGCGGATGATTTCTTGTTGTTCTTGTTCGGTGAGTCTTGGCATAGTGCTATTCCGTTTCCTCAATGACTTGAACGACAGGATCTCCAATATTTACTAATGCTCTGCTCGAGGATAATAGAGATCTACTAAATGACCCTTTCTCACCTGATGAAAGAATCTTGTTTTGTGAGTATAAAACAGTTATATGCTCTTGAACATCATAAACCCATAAAGAAACAATAGGCCATTCAATCTTACCTAATTCTATAGATGTATCAGGATCTTTTACGGGAATAATTTCTGAGATATAAAATTCCATGTCGTCAGTTACACCATCTGCCTCACCTATATTTATTACGAGTGCCTTATCGCTTAAAATTCGTGCTACTTTACCGCGAATTGGTTGAGTTTGAGTCACTGCCTATCCCTCCTTGTATTTTAGATTCGAGTTTTTGTTTTAACTCTTCTACATCTTCAGGTACAATGTCTCTCCAATCTTCTAACGCATCATCTGCTGTGTTTAGTTGCTCAGTAACAATTGCGTCAAGTTTGGCAATTGTTACTCGAATGTCTTCAGAAGATTCTGAACTTTCCGTCAATTCTATCACAGTTGAAGCCCGGGAAAGACTTTCGTATAGAGAAACAAGCCGCCTGAATGCAGACCGTGCATGCGGTTTGATTATTTCTCTTGCCGCTTCTTTAGCAGACTGTTGACCAAAAATAAAAGAACCCACAAGTCCTGCAGTAAGGACAAAGACTTGCCAAATTGTACTTTCTACAGCAGTTAAAGCTCTTGTGGTTGTTGTGTAAATGAGTAAAACTGATACACCTAAAGAGATTAGGATTAGTAAACTTGCGAGGATCCAATTTAAGTTTTTCATAACTTGACATTGTATCAAAAAATATAGCGTTTGTCAAAAGATGATCACGATTATCGGAACCACAAGGCCGGCAGCAAATGAGACAATGAAAGCGATTACCACACTCCATTGAACTTTTTCTAATGTTCTAAAACGTGATTTACCCTGACCAATGGTGAAAACTGCGGAGGGAAATAGTCTTTTCCCAAAAAACAAAGCTATAAGTAGGATTATGAATAGCAATGGAATTATGATGACATCTAATAGTTCTACTTCGTAATCTGATATAGACAACCATAAATTTGTTAACCTTGCTACCAGATAAATGCTAAAAACGAGAATAACAACTGCATATTCGGAATTGCTGATACGAGACACTACATTATACCATGGTCTCATTCCTTCAATGATAATTTGTGTTTCGTCGCGCAATTTCAAAACAATTTCCTGGCATCCTTCAAAATGAATTGAGATTTTTCGCCGAAAGATACTACTATTAAAATCAATACTGGCAGATGTTTTATAATCGTCGGAACGCGCACTTAGATCAATACGCCGAATCTCCTTTGATTTGGGATTTTCGTAATCAATTAGGGCCTCTATGGTATTGAAATCCCGTGAGAAACCATCTGCACAATCGGTACTAATATCCACCTTGCCAACGTAATTTTGGAGTAGTTCAACTAACTTCTTCAAACTATCCGAACTAGCAACAAAGGCATCTGATAAGTTTTTAGAGTACTGTACATTCATTTCAAATTCCCGTATGTGAGGAAAAGTATAAACCCGTCTGATCTTGTATTACGAAAAACGAAAGGCTACCTATAATCTCGGTCCATTTACCAATATTATACTACAAAAATCCCCAAGATTCAAAGAAATAAGCAAAAAAACTTTATTAATCATAAGTATTCATTTTGTATTCCGTAAAACCATCAAGAAGTTGCTGGAATGTATCAGGTCTATATACATCAAAACTCTCCTGATCCACATAGACAAAATCATAGGTAACATCTGTTGCGATTCTGTTGACATCTTCACACCATTGGGATAAACGTTGCATCTTGAGAGGGACATCCAGATCTTCTCTTCCTTTCGTCTCTACAACAACCACGCGTCCATCCGTCAACCTGACAAGGAAATCGGGATAGTAGTTGGAAATGTCGCCATCGGCGTTGATATAATCGAGTTTGAAATGGATGCCGTAGTAGTTTTTGGCGTAAGAGATGACATCCAGACAGTTTTCGAGAAACGCAGCAAATTCCAATTCAAAATGACCATCACCGGTGATCCTATTGAACACAGATTTTTGGGGAACCAGGTATTCTTGTTCTTTAACCATAAAGGGACGTGCGTCCTGGGCACGCGTTGTCTCGCTCAACTCTGCATCTCCGCTATCTTGTATCGTGAGGTCGTTAATGGCGTACTTGAAGGTTTCCATGACGGTTTTTGTGGCAGGAAGTTCCGACAGATTTTGTAGGGTATTCGGATCCTCCAATATCACCGTTTCACCGAAAAGTTGGTGCTGGACGAAGTCCTTAACCTTTCCATACAAGACATCGTAGCCGCTGACAAGCCGCAAGTCCTTGCGGATCGTTTCGGCAAAATAGCCGACC
>JAPPMR010001021.1 GCA_028818995.1 Candidatus Poribacteria bacterium
TTTTGCCGATTGCGCCAGAGGAGGTCCAGCAACAGTTGTCAGATGGCGATCCGCGCATTGAGATGTTTACGCATGAAAATGGCGTGGAAGTGATGCCCTATATGATGGAGTCGGGTGAGGATGTGATTGTTGCAAAGCGGTTGCGGGAAGTTTTGAAAGAGTTAGGATAGCGGAGAACAGGTTGGTTTGTACTATGGTCGGCGCTTAAAACAGGGGAGCTAATGCTTCTCCGATGCGCTGTCCCAACAGAGGTGGAACTGCATTTCCTATTTGTTTGACGATTTGTGAGCGAGTACCTGCAAACATGAAATCATCATCAAAGGATTGTAGGCGTGCGCCTTCTCTGGGTGTAAGAGCGCGGTGTTGTAGGGGATGGATACATCTATTAGATGCTGGATGAACAAAATTGACCGTTATTGTTACTGCAGGTTCATTTGCATCCAATCTTGAATAACAAGAACTAAACCCACTACTTATTAGATGTTTGGGAATAGAATTGATGTTTTTGCCCGCGTGACGTATTATTTCGAGCATTTTTTTAGAATGATTGGTCGCTTCATGAAGTGTTAATATTTTGGTTCCATTTCTTCTCGCATGCTGATATTCCGTTCTTGGTTTGTTGACATATACTGTGGCTTTCTCGCCAGATTCAACAGGAGGCAAATCATCAATTGCGTCCATAACGGTTATTGGAGGGTTCAATTCTGATTTTATAAAAAGATCAGGCTCCTTTGGTAAAAGCATTCTGGATTTCTTTTTATGGCCGATAGTTGCCCCTTTATATTGGTAATTTGGTACAGGAAATTTGGGCATATTTCCTTTGACGACGCCTATAAATATCAATCGTTCTCGTTTCTGGGGAATGCCAAAATGAGCAGTATTGAGAATTTTCCAGTCGCATTCATATCCAATTTTATAGAAACATTCCTCCATCATTTCTATTGTAGAACCTTTTTTATGCGTTGCCAAACCGATAACATTTTCTAATACAAATGCTTTAGGCCGAAAAAAATTTACAAATGAAGCATATTCCTCAAATAGTGAATTTCTTGGATCGTCCTCTTGACACGAGCGAAAAGGTCTTATCGAAGAGAATCCTTGACAAGGAGGACCGCCAATAATTAAGTCCAATTCTCCCCTTTTAATTTTTAGCATGTCAGAAACTGCCGTTCTTCTCAGGGTTCGTATATCTTTGCATATCCCAAAGGCTTCTTGGTGATTAAAACAAAAAGTTTCAACAGCAATAGGTAATAAATCTACACCCAAAACAGTTTGATATTGAATATCGGCAACTTTTTCAAAACCTTTTGAAAAACCACCCGTGCCACAAAAAAGATCGAAAATTTTGGCTTGCTTCATAATTAGATCTCCTGAGAAATGTTGGTATTCGGTGGAGACTATAGTCTCTTTTTCAGAAACTGTCAAGGGTTTTTTATTCCTACATCCTGATACTTTTTATAAATCATCTAAGGGGTTGTTGAATGGAGCAAAATCGATTGGATTCAGTTATCCAAAATTTTCTTGCTATAATAAAAGCTGTTCGCATAGAACAGCAATTGACTCTTGAACAATTAGCCGAACAAGCAGGTATTCATAGAACAATGGTAGGGCTGTTAGAACGACACGAGCGTGTACCCACCATTCAAGTGGCTAATCAAATTGCCCATGCTCTGGGATTTTCACTATCAGATTTGGTGCAAATGGCTGAGTTGATTTCATCAGAGCAAGATTCTCAATATTCAGAATTTCTAAAGCCGCGAAAGCCTAATAGGTTAAATATTAGAAATGAACAAACTCTGTTAGAATTAATGGGTATTGAGGGCAGTGTGTTACTTGATGCAGTCGAGTATGCTTATGGTGTATTAGATACTATTGACCGCAAATTAATCTCCTCTCAATCTCCTGTGGTTGCAGAATTAGTCGAACTCGCAAATTTTTCATCTATGTTGGGAAATTTGCTTGGAAGTGGTATAGCAAAATCATCAGAGGGACTGTACAGGCGTAATCGTCCTCATGCATACCCCGATTTATTGCCACTCAAAGCACCCGCCGTAGATGTAGAATTGAAAATGGCTTTGGAAAGTAACAAGCCTAAGGGACATTTGCCAAAGGCCGGTGTGTACATAACCTTTAGATATGTCTTGGGAGACCGTGAGGGTAATTTTATTAGAGGTAAAGAAAATAGAGGAAACACAGCCTGGATGTGGGAAATCAAAGTAGGTTATATTGGAGAGGATGATTTCGCTATAAGCAATACAACTGGAGATTCTGGTAAAACCGCAGTGATTAAGACTGATATTCACAATAAAATGCCTTTGGTTTATTATGATCCCCGATTTTTGCCTTACAGTCCCAGGAAAGGCGGCATATATCCGGGTTTTAATTAGAAGAAATGGTGAACGCGCATGCCGTATAAACGTCCCAATATACTTTTTGTCCAAACGGATCAGCAGCGGCCTGAGTGGGTCG
>JAPPMR010000586.1 GCA_028818995.1 Candidatus Poribacteria bacterium
AAGCAATAAAGAACGCAAGCAAAGAAAACATTGTCGCATCCATTGGCACTTGGACATTGTCATATAACCATACAAATACTGAGTTCTGTGGTCCAAAAGGGACACCAACACATACCATTGTTATCATCCCTACGAATACAACGAGACTATACTGCCAATGTTCTGAACGAAAACGCACTCGCGACACGTGGGTCTGAACGAGAGTCGCCACTGCCAATACTAACGCGAAAGGCGATATGATGAGTCCCCAAACAATGACCTCCTCATAAACTGCTTGAGAATATGAATGTGGGCTGAACTGGGTTAAAATCATTGCTATGCCAAAAAGGAAGCAGAGTGCTAAGGGTACTTGTCGCTTCATAAAACCTCCTAACTCACCCGTTGCAAGAGTGTTGTGATCCAGTTGATACCGAAGAACTCAAGTGACACACCGATAATGATCGCTGCAAAAATGACAACTTTGCCCCAATCTTGCCCTCTGAGGCTGCCAAGAAACAAGGGGTCTTTAGATAAGTAAGCTGTTGCAGCATAGAGTTCTTCACCTATTAAGGTATAGTCACAAGCAGCAATGAAGAAAGGAAGCTGGTGTTCAGAATCTGTTCCTGCAATCTGGATTGCACCAATTGAATTACCGGTTTCTGCCATAAGAAGCGATTCAGCGTAGAATTGTCCTTGCAAAAATATAGCTGCCGGTTTCTCACGAATCATCATACCGTTGACACCTGCGGCATAAGCAAATTGCTCATGAGTAAGGAAGAAAATATCATCCTCGTTGTAAGCATCTGGACGTCCTTCGTCAAGATAAGATGTTTTCACCATCTCACGTACTACGTTCAGGACGACTGGGTCCCGACAGGGAACTCGTAACGGGGTTTCGTAATCAGCAGTTCGCCGGGCAACTTGTCCTAAAATTGTCATGCTGGCAATAGTAGCAACATTGTCTACATCACCTAACCCTAATATGTAAAGAATTGAACGCCCCATTTCGGTAGCTCTGCCGATGGCTTCTTCAACAGCTTCTAAACCAGGAATACGGCGGACAAACACCTCTTTTCCACTCCGCGCATGGTAGATGTTCCAGAAAATCGCGGCAGAAAAAAGGAGCATGGCAAGAAAGAGTGCGAATTTACCTGTATGAAACCACTGTCCTTTTGCTTTTACCGCAGCAGTTTGCGCGGAATCCATAGAAGTTTCGTTGTTATAAACAGCACGCACAATATAGGCATGTGTCTTGCCTTTAATTATGGTTTTGTCCTTATATACTGTTACATTTGCATCTAACTGTTTGCCTATTTCCTCAAACTCACCCGCATCAATGTTTCGTAGGATTTTGTAACCTACAATACCACTATTTTCAGGCACAGTATCCCATGTAATAGTGATGCTTGAGCCATCATCGTTAGGTGTATCCTTTGCGGTTACATTTGACGGGGCCGCTGGCTCTTGGCTGAAAGCGTAAGTACCGCATAGGAAGAAAACCAAACAAGCGACTACCCATAAGGTTGATTTACTATTTGTCATATATGTCCTCTAAAAAGAGTTAGCGTTAAAACTAATAACATTGTGAAATTGCTTGTATAATCTGTGTGTCTGTCACATCGTCTCGGATTACAACCTCGCCAATCCGTGTCGGTAATATCAGGCGAAGTTTGCCTTCAAGTGCCTTTTTATCATGGGACATCGCATCGCATATCGCTTCAGGAGAAAGGTCATAAGGATAAGTGAGTGGCAATTTTGCACGATTTAAAAGTGCGCGTTGCCGTTCAAAATCTGTTTCAGAGAACATCCCTAAATTAACCGCTAAACGTGCTGCACAATTCATGCCGATAGAAACTGCTTCTCCGTGTCTATATTTCTTGTAATGTGTCAACGCCTCAAGTGCATGACCAAAGGTGTGTCCATAGTTTAGCACCATCCGCAATTGGCTCTCTTTTTCATCTTTTGCGACTATGTCTGCTTTGTTAGCACATGCACGGGCAATCATTTCAATCAACGTCTCCGCATCTAAATTTAATATCTCATCAAGGTTCTCTTCTACCATTTGAAACAACGGTTCATCGCGGATAACCCCCATCTTGATTACTTCAATCAATCCTGCTCGGATATCCCGTTGCGGTAAGGTTTTGAGCGTATCAACGTCAATTAATACCAATTTCGGTTGATGAAAAGCACCAATAAGGTTCTTACCTTTTGGATGATTTATCGCTGTTTTACCACCAACGCTTGCGTCAACTTGTGCCTGCAAAGTTGTAGGAATCTGCACATACGCTATACCTCGCATGTAGACTGCTGCCGCAAATCCTGCTAAATCCCCAACAACACCACCACCAAGAGCGATTAACGTTGAACCCCTATCAAGTTGATTTTCAACTAAACTATCTTGTATCCGAGCAAACTGTTCTAACGATTTACTTTCCTCTCCGACAGGAACATCAATAATAGCAACATCAAACCCCGCACTCTTTAAAC
>JAPPMR010000370.1 GCA_028818995.1 Candidatus Poribacteria bacterium
CAATTCAGGTATCCAAATGCCGATTGCAATTAGGTTTGCTAATAGTTTACCTATTTGTTCTTTTGGAATCTGTCCAACGACGTTGAGCAGATGTACCTCTGTCCTACCCTTGACAACAGCAAAGATACCTCTGCATGTATCTTCTGATGTGGTTTCGGTAAGAATAGAAATTTGCCGGTTTTCATCCTTAGCGAAACTTTCCCATCCATTCTGCTGTAACTTCTCACTATAATATCGTACAAATTTGTCAAAAAGACCCTCTTTAGTATCGTACGTGTGGACATATAGATTCTCAATAGCATTGAAAGGTTCAGCAGTCGAGATAAGTGAAATCAATTCTCGGTCCAAGTTAAATTGAAACATTGCACGCGGCACATCAGGACAGTCAAATGGGATCGTTCCATTAGGTGATTGTGCATGCAATAGCACTGTTCCTGCAAGTAGCAGGAATACAAAAATAGTTATCTTCATGGTGGATATTGACAGGAACTCATCCACTCCCAGTGTTGATCTGTTGAGAATCAAACAGTATCTATGGATTCATACTGAGAGGATTATTGCTAATACAAATATTAATGATAAAGTCACAAACTTAAACGGATATTTTTGTTATGGTGTTTACAATTTTAACAGATTAAGGGTTTTATTGTCAAATCTGTATTTACGTTATTGACGTAGGGTGGCAAAGTATGGAGGAGGGATTTTGATTACTCAAAGGATGATCTGCTTAAAAATATAGGCGCGCTGTGAAGCGCGCCATAGTTCAGCAAGATTAGCCAACATTTATAGTTGAAACGAATGTCAGTAGAAAACTAAAATCAGAGATAAAATGGAAATTTAATAGATTGGCAAGGATACTATAAATGTCGTCTATCAACGATCCTTTGCTGTAATTGGAATGTTAAAAACAGCCTTATGCACTTGCATTTGTATCTTTCTAAACCCTTGTTTTGTTTCTGGATTATAACTTGATTCCCACGTAGCGGTTTTTGGAAACCAAATACCTGGTTCAAACTGTTCAAGTTGGTATGTATAAAGGGAAAAATGCTCTATTTCTTTAGGTGGATTTGGTATTCTTATTTCATAAGGAAGACCGCGCAATTTGCCGACACTTACTGTTTCTTGGATGGACTTTCGAGACGTAAAAATGCGAATTATGCGATAGCCTTTTTGTGGGTCTATCCAAATTTGTGTAGTTCTGGTTGAGTCGGGATCAACACGCCGTAACGTAAGAAAGTAGAGAGGCGTTCCATCTTCTTCCAATAGTTGAACATCTATTGGTTTAACAAAAGTGGTCAGGCGTTTGAAATTAAACCTCCAAGGGTGCCATCCCCACCAGCGTGGGTCATACATTGCTACAAAATTAGTGAATTTCTCAGGAGTCTGTACCCAACCGGCTTCGGTCTTTTCTCGAACAATCAGTTTTTTCCCTTCAAGCTGAAATTGGTGATGGGTTTCTTGCCAATTGGGAAGCATTTTCCCGAGGAGTTCCTGCCTATTTCGTGCTTTAACATCGTAAAAATGGTGTCTGCCTTCAAAATTGTGAGTGATATGCCAGTGTCCCGTGTCCTCATATTGGATATTTTTCGGTTTTGGTTTCCGTTCTTTGACCCAATTTCTATCTTCCTGACTTACTGTGCTTACTGTGATCGAAAATTCCATTTTTCCGCTTTTTAGTTTTGCGTCATAAGCCTCAACCTCTTTCCTGAGGTGTTCAAATAGTTTAGCAGATTCTTCGGATAAAAGAAAGTTTGTTTTTAATTCCATTGAATGGTTAACTAAATCATCTTCTTTCTCACCTGCCCCGTTCCCTTTACCTGCTCTGTCTAATCGTCCTAACTGATTTCGTAAATCTGGTTTTAACTGAGTTTCAAAAATTTCGGACGAGTCAACTATTTCAATTGTAGGATCCGATTGTAACTGAAAACTATACGGCTTTTGGTGACGATGTTGGTGTTGTATCCCCGCACCCATCACCAGAAAAACTAAAATTGCAGAAACACCAGAAAGCACCCATGGTAAAAACGGTTTACTTGTAGATGGTGCTATTGGTTTTTGATGTGGTATTTCCTTCATAATATTCTCTACCATTTGTTTTGGGACTTGGAAACTACTTAGATTTTCTTGAATCATTGCTTCTTCCTTTCTCAATCGGTTGCGTGCGCGGTGCAATCGGATTTTAACCGTGTTCGTTGAAACACCAAGAAACCGACCAATCTCTTCACAGGTCAACCCAGCAAGATAGTGTAGTGTAATCACTGTCCGATCACTCTCTCGGAGTTTGCTGAGCAGTCTTTGAACCACTGCACGCCGTTTTTCGTTTGCTGCCTCTTCACGCTGCCGAGACTCATAATCCAAATAACATGCCTCTTCTAATTCCATTGGATCTACCTCTTCTAAAGATTGTGGCTGAGGCTTCTTCTTTCGGTACCAAGTGATACACTTACGATTCGCAATGACGTAAAGCC
>JAPPMR010000941.1 GCA_028818995.1 Candidatus Poribacteria bacterium
GTGGTAGTGTAGCCTGGATCAATGTGGTATAAGACACCTTCAAGATAGAGTTTTCCAAAACGTGATTTGAGTTGGACAAACCATGCGGACTCTCTTCCCATCTCTCCATCACCACCTTCATCTGTACCGTCTCCACCGAGCATCGCTTCAAAGCGTTCACCGTCAGTTTCTGAGTAGGTTGGTATACCGTTTGCGTCTACTGGTAACAAAGTGGCTGGATCAATTGAAATACCTGTCGGTTCTTCACCGTCTTCAGTTTCAATATTGTCGGTGAGTCGGCTAAATCCCATCTTATCTTTAGAAATAGTTGGGTACTGTTTGTATTTGCCGTTAATAGAATAGTGAGCCCTCACAAAGACGTTGCCAACGGTTCCTTCAAGGTCTAAACCGTAAAGCACTGCAGCCCGCGCTGCACCGTAGCGGTAGCGAACTTTTCGGGGTCTTCCTTCGCCTTCCCACTGGCTTGGGTTATCTACGAGGGTTGATCGGTTGTCCGTATAATCTGATGATTGTCCATAGTTTCCAGGTGCTTCAATGATGTCACGATATGGCATTTGTATATGACCATCTTCAGTTTTAATCCATTCCTGAATTTCAGGGTCTGACTCTGCCATGTTCGCTTCACTAAAGCCGACTACAGCGATATTATAATCCCCTGCGACGATCATCTCAAAATCAACAGATTTTACTGTCCGTGGGTCAATATCGTGCTGTTCAAATATGAGATCGTACTTCATCTTATTGAACCCATCAACGATCTTCCACTCGCCATCAACAGAGTCCCGCACCTCATCAATAGCAGCATCAACAGGTGTGATATCGTCAATAAAGACCTCAATCTGTTGTGACTGTTCAGGTTGAGGGGCTGGCTCGTATCCTTCTTCTAAATCTTCAACGGATACATCTTCAAGCTCTTGTGTGACAATGTTGACAATCATCCCTTTGAAAGCGGCACCGACTCCACCTTGGATATTCTCACCATGTGAGTCTAAATCATATCCGTCAAAGTCGGTAATTCTTGCGACGTGATTGTCTTCGGGGGAGTCATCTCGGAAGACAACTGTAATGCTTTCTGGTGGGGTATTTGGAACGGTTCCCATCAACGGATTTTCAACACGTTCTGGGTGTTCTTTATGTAAGTTCACATAAGTAAACCCGATACGGAAGATATCCCCTAAAAGCCCTTGTCCTCTAAACCCAACAAGGCGTGCATTTTCAATGTGACGGACACCGGCATCTTCGTTTAATCCGTTTCGACGCCCGAGTGTCGGTGCGAGGTTCGCTGCTGTATCATTCAGCTGAACCGGGTTAGAAATACGCGAGTTGATAAGGGTAAAGAGATGTCTTTCTTGTGCGAAAGAGATGTCCCATCGGAATCCATCAAATTCGGTTTTGTAGATTGCATATCGATTTGGGAACAAGGTAGAAGGCTTGATACGCATATGGTCGCCAATCGCGAACTCATTATATCTACCCCGAAAGGCATCTTCAGTTAAGATAGTCCGGTCTAATTGAGCTGAAAAACGTTCACTATCAAGTTGACCAGTCCACCCGACAACCAGTTCACCATTTTGATTGAACGCCTTACGCTCACGGTAGTTGTAGACTTCACTACCTTCCAAGAGTTCTTTACCAAACAGATCATAGAAGAACTGTGGTTCTTCTTCCAGTTGGAATCGATCTGAAAATTTTGAGTCTCCCTCAATAGTAGGCAAGAGAGGTTCTTGCGGCCCGAGGCTTTGTGCACCACAACCGTAAAGCACAAGCCCACTTAGGATGCAAGGTACTACAAGTAAAACATTAATCGCTCGTTTTAACTTGTTCATTAGTTTCATATTCCTCCTTAGGAAATAATTATTTCGGATATTAAACAATTGCCTTAACAAGCAATTGTTGAGTCAATTGTCCAGCGTCCGAAACCTTAAAAATGGATCAAATCTGTGGATAATGTAAACGAAACAAACACATATCCGTTAGAATTATAAAAAAACCGTCATGTGTTAGTTGAACTCTCTTAGGTGATTATACGTCTCTGCCCACTGAATTTGAGATTGTTGATTGGCAGAAATCAGATTTCCTCCAAAAATTAAGGGGTGTTTTGTGGGAATTCTCACAAAACGGCTATTAAGTGTCAATAATAACAAAGATGTAATTTTTTGTCAAGTTTCAACGAAAAAGAAATTTGTACTGTGTAATTCAGACAAATCATATCACAAATGTCATTATTTTGCAACAATAAAACACAAAAGGATGTAAATTCTGTCAAAAGCTTAGCGTAGGACGTAATTATAGCAAGATCTTAACTTGATAACCCTATTATAATATCATAGCTAAATGATTCTGTAGGATTATTTTGTAAGTCGGGTAGAGCAAAGCGAAACACGACATGTATGGTTTAAGATAGGTTTCCCTGTCGGGTTTCGCTTTGTTCTACCCATAGATGTCAATTTAGTGAGTAACGTTTGT
>JAPPMR010000687.1 GCA_028818995.1 Candidatus Poribacteria bacterium
ATTATTACTTAAAATCATACCGTACGGTATGATTTTTCATACCACGGTATGATTTCTAAATTTGCTATAAAACCAATCGCTGTATAGGTTTATAGGCATTTTTCTTGTTTTGAATTAATTTTATTTTTTGCACTTCTCATTTGTATTGAGGAACACGGTTTTTCTCTCGTTGTAAAAGTTTTTGTTTTTATGTGTTTTTGCGAAATCATCATTGTATTTGGATAGTTTTTGCACTTTTCAGGGTATCTGGTTGTTTTTGTGTTTGAGATCGGTTATGTTTTTTCATACTGAATTATACCTAATTCTGTGTAGTGATAAGAAGTTTTGTAGTTTGTCGGACAATAGATATCCAATATATGGACAATAAGTTTGCCGGAAAAGTAAGTGGTTTATGTGATTTTTTGGCATATTGGAGGCGCATGGATTTTAGAGTTTTGGTAGATCAAGAAATATTGGAGAATTGAATGGCTCTGCGTTTATGTAGGTGTGTAAATATTTGCCAATTTTCTGAATCGCGGATTATGCGGATTGCACAGATTGCGCGGATTATGGGAGATGTCGCGACCGGGAGGTCGCTCCTACAGTAAGAAATCGGGCTTACAAAGCCCTCCAACAAGAGTGTTTGAATAGAAATTATAGTAAACTTTAGAATTAACGGGACATTTTTAGACGTAGGAGGGAACTCCGATTCCCGACTATTAGTGATTTCGTCGCGATTCGGAGATCGCTCCTACAAAAAATGTGTATCTTTATTTTTATCGTTCACTATAAATGGCTCTGAAAGACGATAAAACTTGTGTTTTCCTACCTAATGTGTTAATTTGCATTAAAAGGAAAGGAACATCATGCCGAAAAGACGCGAAGATACAATCACAGAACAATTAGTAAATATCCTGCGATACATGCGTCACGGATGGGAACTGGAAACTCGAGTTAATGCCTTTTCCGAAGACAACAGCGAACTTGATGCCATTGTAATAGGGCAAGGTAGAGAGCCAGTCGGAATTGAGGCAAAGTTTGCTACCACTACCAATGCCAAGAATCTCATAACACAAGCAGAAACAAGGCTTGTCCTGGAACTTGAAACGGAATACCATGTCGTTGGAAAAACCCTCAACAACGTCATGGCAGTCCTTTATCCTGACCGTTTTAAGACGATGGCAGGAAAGGATATCAATCCACAACTGCGCGCTGCGGCTGATCTCCAATACAAACTTGTTAATACTGTTGGTGATACCGTAGGGCACTTCCCAGAAAACGGATGGGCAACGGGGACCGTCGGTGACATTGCAAACGCTCTCCATGTTGGTGCGATGCCGAACTCTCAACTTGAAGCGGCGGCAGAAGAGATGGAGAAAAGTATCAACAAGGCAGCTTACCTACTTGAAGATGCCATCGTTGACCATCCTGCTATTGGCAAGAAGATTGAGGCAATTCTGCACCAAGAGGTATTTTCTAAAGAGGAAAATCATACAGAAGAGAAACCGAATATCCAAACGCTCCGCATGGCAGCGTTGATTATCACCGATGCTTTTGTGTTTCAGAGTTCCCTCGCGGGTAAAACAGAGATGGAATCTGTGCGTTCACTCCGCCAACTCCTACCGATAATTGATTATGCCGATGTTGTTGAGGATTGGAATACCATTCTTAAGGTTAATTATCGCCCAATTTTTGAAGATGCTCGGAATCTCGTTGAGGCACTCGCGACGGACGATAGACTTGTTAAATATATCCTGAAACTTCTATGTGAGGCTGCAAAAGACCTTGTTGATACAGGTATCGCGCAAATTCACGAACTCGCGGGTATTGTGTTCCAAAAACTCATCACCGATAGGAAATACGTCAAGGCAAACTATACACTCCCAGAAAGCGCGGTGCTGCTGTCTACGCTTGTGATGCCTGAACTGCCGAAAGGGAAACTTCCGAAAGTCGCAGATTTTGCTTGCGGCACAGGCGCGTTGCTTAACGGTGTCTATCAACGGGTCCTGTCTCTGTATGAACAGGCGGGTGGGAACGGTAGGGAGATCCATCAGAAAATGTTAGAGGAGAACATTGGTGGTGTAGATATTATGCCGAATGCTACACACCTTACTGCTGCTGCGCTTGCGAGTACGTATGCAGGTGTCAAAATCGGTGGGACTCAAATAGTTACTGCCCCTTACGGTGTAATGGAAAATAAGGGTTATGCGATAGGTTCATTAGAATTGCTTGATATACCTCTATTTGACACAGAGGCTGAACAGATCGGTGGGGAGGAAAACACAGTTGTTAAACTCCGACAGACGTTCCCGCATGGTGATTTTGATATTGTGATTCAGAATCCTCCGTTTACGAAACCAGGAACAGATCAAGGTAGTAGCATACCAAAAACAACATTCCAGGGAAGTGATCGTCCAGAGGAAGATAAGAAGGCAATGCAGGCAGTGCTGCGAAGTAAAAAATCCCAAATTGCACACG
>JAPPMR010000994.1 GCA_028818995.1 Candidatus Poribacteria bacterium
TTCTAAGGCTGTTTCCACGTTGGGCAGCATTGGTCTAACCTTCTTTCTCTTGCTATGATGGCCTAAATAAAAGTTATCTCATAAGTGAAGCTGCGAGGCTTACAAACCCTGCTTCAATATATCAGGAGTTCTGTCAAATAAATATGAGATGGAATTAAGAATAGAAAGGAAAATATAAAGATCCTGCGGCTTCAGAAGTGCCGCATAAATATGTTATCTCAAAGTACGTTTGACATCCCCCCAAGTTGTAGTTAATTTCTGTTTGGGTTCAACAGGAAGCACTTCATGTTTCCACCAGGAAATTGCAAAAATGCTTCCTTCCACTTCAAATAATTGTTCTGTTTTTCCGGTAAGAAGATCGTGCAAATAGAACGCTCCCCACCGAGAGAAGATAATCGATTGACCATCAAATGACCAATCTGTCCACATGCCGGTCTGCTTATCAACATCAAAGAGGGGTTTTATGGCTCGCGTTTCAACATCAATTGTAGACATTGTGTCAAATTCTCTGTTCCATCTACGGAACAAAATTTTCGTGCCATCAGGCGACCAAACAGGATACAAATCAATATTTAATTCAGTTAATATTTCTATCTCTTTTGTTTCAAGGTCTAAGAGGTAGAGTTGATCTAATCCACCGGGTCTTTCAAGTGAAAACGTAAGTTGTCTACTGTTCGGTGCCCAAGAGATTCCCCAGAAAAAGAAGGACCTACCAATGTGTGGTATCGCGGTCACTGCTTCCATTTCACCTGTTTCAATATCAAGCACCCAAACCTGATTTTCTTGTTGTTGCTGTTCGCGCGTCCATCCGTTAAAAGCAAGTTTCTTTCCATTCGGTGAAACAGCTAAAAATCGATAGGTGCCACTAATCTCTGTAAGTAGTGTTTTATTTTTAGGGTTGTTAATATTAATTGAAAAGATATGTGATTGTGTGTCGGCACGTTGGATAAAATAGAGCGTGTCGCCTTCTGGTCCCCATGCTGGATACATTCCAGATTGATTTAAAGGCGTTGTCTTGAAGTCCCCTTTTTCGGTGAAGGTCGTCATGTGGAGATTGAAATCTAATCTTCCAAGTTTGTTGTTAAAACCGGAAACAGCATAAGCAATACGCCCCGTGGGTGCTGCATCTACGGTCATGGGAAGACATAGAAAAACTAAAATTAGTCCAAAACTTAACCGTTTTCCTATTTCAATTATCCAAACAAGCAAATGCCGTTTTCTATCTTTCATTTTATTCCTCTTTTCCAGCAATCGTGAGACGGTTATAATTGAGGCGAGCACGTTCATACAGTTCTTGATTTAAACCGTATGTATCGAATTCCAAAATTCGGTCATAGGCATTTAATGCCGCACTTTGGTATCCAGATTTTTCAGATTTACGTGCCGATTCGATGCCACTAATGAATGTCGTTGCGACTTCCTCAAAATTTCGTATGCGTTTTCGCACATCCGACAATAACCCGCCTCCGGTATCTTTTTCGACCTTATATGCTCGAATTGTATCAGTATATGTGACAAGCGATTGAAAATAAAGTTCTTCCGATTCCATATGCTCCGCTTTTGTGAGTTCTAAAGGTTCCTCAATAACTGTGATTACCTCTTTTGCTTCATTTATCAGTTCAGTACTTCTCTGCTCAATTCCGGCATTAAGCGTTTGCTGAAATTCGTCTATAATCGTCATATAAGATGTCTTTGCATCTTCTACTGCGTTTAATTTTTCATGACAAAGTGCTTGATTGTACTTGGCACTGGTAAGAACAAACTGGCGAATTTCAGGTGCAAGTTGGGGGGTGTCTGGAAACGCTCTCGCCTCATAAGCTGAAATCGCGTTTGCGTAGTCTTCTTCTTGTTCGAAACAGTTGCCTACCGCCTTTTGTGCATACAGTGCATAAATTTGATTTTCAGATTTATGTGTTTCTACAATTTCCTCAAACTGTGCACGTGCTTCGGCATATTTGCCTTGATAATAGAGACTTTTAGCGTAATTATACCGTGCTTTGTCAGCCAAGGGCGTATTCGGGTATTTCTCAAAAACTAACTGAAATTTTTCTTCAGCATTTTCAAAGGTGACTTTTTCAGTCTCTGCTTCGTCTTCAGTGTCATCTTCACTTTCGCTCGGTGCAGACACATCTAAGAAACTTTTTTCAGCTTCTTTATACGTTTCCGTAGCATTAGAAAGGTTCGCAGCAGCTTCAGCGTATGTTTTCTCCTGATTTTGGGTGTAGACTAAATAACCTACTACCCCAATGATGACAATTGCAAGCGTTATGCTAATGCTTATGACATTATTCTTCAGAAAAGAGTAACAACTTAGAACCAAGTCAATAAACTTATCTTCTTGGATTTCTTCTTTTCTCAATCGAGTATTTTGCGCCATGATTTCCTCGGTGTTTTCTTCGCATTCAAGCGGGTGACGGGAATTGAACCCGCGACCCTCAGCTTGGGAAGCTGACGC
>JAPPMR010000476.1 GCA_028818995.1 Candidatus Poribacteria bacterium
GGGTTAGCTTCGGTGGACCCCATGAACCGTGGGATACGCCTGAACCTTATGCCAGCATGTATGATCCGAACGATATGCCTCCCCCAATACCTCGTCAATCCGCAGGAGATCGCCCTCTGGGAAATTTGGATAATATGATGAATAGGATGAACCCTAAATTTGAAGAGGGTGAAGTCGGCAGACTGCGCGCAGATTATGCTGGTAATGTCTCGCTAATTGACGCACAGATAGGTGAAATCCTTGATGCAATTGAAGATCGCGGAGAACTGGAGAATACCGTTATCGTCCACTGTTCCGATCACGGTGAAATGAATGGTGATTACGGATTGATATACAAGAGCAATTTTCTCAATGGAGCAGTCCGAATTCCATTACTTGTACGTACCCCTGATACATTAAAAAACGCTGTTTCTGATAGTATCTGCGAAAGTCCAGTTGAATGGATTGACATTGGTCCTACGCTTGTTGAATTGGCAGGCGGTGAATTACAACATCGCCAATTCGGAAAATCGTTGTGTCCTGTCCTTGATGACACAGAAGCGACACATCGTGAGTTTGCAATCTCTGAAATCTCAGGTGAGATTATGCTGTTAAATCGGGAATGGAAAATAGCATTAAATACGGACGGAAAGCCTTATCTCTTATTTGATGTGCAAAACGACCCTGATGAAACAAACAATCTTGCTGGGCAACCTGAAATGGAAGAATTAGAGACACAGCTAAGATTGCAAATTTTAGAATTCCTGTTTCACACCCAAACAAAAGTAATTAATCCCTTCTTCATGTCGTAATCAGTAAAATGTACAGTATGGGGTCCCTGATAACATATAAAATTTCTTATGAAACGAAAAATTAATGAAGGTTATGTAACTTCTGAATTAGACAATATCAACCGTAGGACTTTCATCAAAGAACTGAGTATAGCGGGTGCCAGCACTTTGTCGCTTTTTGGTTCAAATACTCGTGCACTGAATAACAAGTCCGAGGATCAACTTGGGAGGGAGGCGAAAAAACCTAATATTCTGCTTCTCATGACAGACCAACAGCGTTGGGATGCAATGGGCTGCAGCAGCGGCTGGGTAAATACACCGAATTTAGATCGAATCGCGAGTGAAGGTGTCCGATTTACCAACTGTGTTACGACCTCTCCTGTCTGTGTTCCAGCGCGGCTCAGTTTAGCCACCGGATTATATCCGCACAATACAGGCGTTTGGAACAACAAAAAACATAAAATGGCAGCAGAAACACCGACATGGATGCAAGCAGTGCGTGCAGCTGGATACCGCACCAGCCTTTTCGGAAAGACACATCTTCACACCAACAATGGTGATTTACGTAAACGTGAAAATTTGATGAATGCTTACGGATTAGACGACGTAAACGAAATTGGGGGACCGCGAGCGAGCATGAAGTGCTTATCCTATATGACAGAAATGTGGGAAGAAAAAGGATTATGGGAAGCATACCGTGCTGATTATCAAGAACGATTTCGTACTAAACCTCACCTCGTTCGACCCACACCACTTGGACTTGAATACGATGCGGATGTATACGTGGGACAGCAGGCAAAAAAGTACTTGAAAAACTATAAACGCCAAGAGCCATGGTTTTGCTGGGTTAGTTTCGGTGGACCTCATGAACCTTGGGATGCTCCTGAACCGTATGCAAGTATGTACAATCCGAATGATATGTCACCTCCAATACCGCGCCAAGATGCAGGAAATCGCCCTCGTGGAAGTTTAGACAACCTTATGAATAATAAAAAGAAAAGCCCTAAATTCGAAGCAGGAGATGTTGCAAAGATGCGTGCTGATTACGCTGGTAACGTCACGCTGATTGATACACAAATTGGCGAAATTCTTGACGCAATTGAAGATCGCAATGAACTTGAAAATACCGTTATCGTGCACTGTTCCGACCACGGCGAAATGAATGGCGATTACGGGTTGATATACAAAAGCAATTTTCTCAATGGAGCAGTCCGAATTCCCTTACTTGTACGTACCCCTGATACATTAAAAAACGCTGTTTCTGATAGTATCTGCGAAAGTCCAGTTGAATGGATTGACATTGGTCCTACGCTTGTTGAATTGGCAGGCGGTGAATTACAACATCGCCAATTCGGAAAATCGTTGTGTCCTGTCCTTGATGACACAGAAGCGACACATCGTGAGTTTGCAATCTCTGAAATCTCACGGGAAATTATGCTACTCAATCGGGAGTGGAAAATTGCAATAAATAAAGAACGGCAACCTTATCTTTTATTCGATATGCAAAATGATCCGAATGAAACAAACAATCTCGTGGGTTTGCCTAAAATGAAGGAATTGGAAACCCAGTTAAGATCACAAATTTTTGAGTGCCTTTCTCATATCCAAACAAAAAAGCAATAGAATAATTAGACATTATAATGATTTAATTTGAATTACGGTTTACCGAGCGTCTCGGACCT
>JAPPMR010000890.1 GCA_028818995.1 Candidatus Poribacteria bacterium
ACGCGTTTTCTACTAAAATCATACCGTACGGTATGATTTTTCATACCACGGTATATTTTTTAAATTCGCTCTGAACTTAGTCCCTGATTGGTTTTAGAAAGGATTTTTTGAAAAGTGATTAATTTTCTTTTTTGCCCTTACCCTACTTTCACGATTTTCTCAATTAATTGGCGAAATTTGTATAATTTTCAGTTGAATAATGCGTTGCCAGTGTGATTCCAATTTGTTGGATTTCCTGTGAATTTTTGTTAAGTGATTTCAGCATTTTCTGATTAAGTTTTGAGCCAGAATTGCGTGCCGTTTTACTTACTGATATTATACCTTGTTATGGGTGATGGTCAGAAGTATTTGGGGAGCGCGGAACAATAGATATCCAATATATTTCCAATAGGTTTGCGGGGAGATGGCAGTCGGCTATCGGAAACCATCAGCGGTCAGTTATCAGTTTTTGGTAGTCGGGTTTTTTATGGGAGGGATATGTTCGTTTTCGCAGGGGAGCGGTGCGGTCGCGAGCTGGAGCTCGCTCCTACAGAAGAAATCAGACTTGGAAGATTTCCCAACAGGAGTTGTCGGGTTTCGTAAACTCTACCCGACCTACAAGATAAACTCTTGACAACATTAAGATTTGCAGAGCGATCATGTCGGGTTTCGTAAACTCTACCCGACCTACAAGATAAACTCTTGACAACCTTAAGATTTAATGACAAAATATAACGAAAAATAAATCAAAACGGAGCCATCATGCAGCAACCCGATATCCTTCAAACCATCCTCAAAGATAGCAACTACCGCCTTGACCTATTCAACGATTCCGAAATACAGGATTTACGCCAAAAGGTGGAAGGTAACGAGAAACATGGAATTTACTGTGATGTTTGAAGGAAAGCGATTCAGCTAAAACCGGAGGAGGTTGTACGTCAACTCTATGCAGCACGACTGCTAAAACAATATCGTTACGATACAGATCGCGTCCGATTCGAACATTCTGTAAACTTCGGCAGAGAAAAGAAACGTGCTGACATTGTTATCCTTGACAAAGATCGCCCTGATACGCCCTACATCATCGTTGAGGTAAAGAAACCCAAACTCCAAGATGGTAAAGATCAACTCCGCTCCTACTGCAATGCCACAGGCGCGCCCATTGCCGTATGGACAAACGGGCAGCAAATTTCACACTACCACCGAAAAGATCCGAATTACTTTGAAGAAATTACCGATATTCCCAACGCAGATCAAACCCTCGCTGACATCCTCAACGAACGGTTTACGCTCAAAGACCTCATTATCAAGGATAAACTCGCAGCGGAGCGCAAATCCCTCAAAGACATTATTTTAGAGTTAGAAGATGAGGTGTTGGCAAACGCAGGTGTAGATGTTTTTGAAGAGGTATTTAAGCTCATCTTTACGAAACTCTACGATGAATATGAGAGCCGTTCCGATAAAGAGTATATCAACCGCATTTTAAGGCGGGAAATCAACACCGTTGTGCAGGAATCCACTGAACCTTACGGTGCCAGAGGTGCAGACTATGAGACTATCAAGAAAGTCGTTGAAGCGGTCCCAGATGACTATATGGAACGGGCGATGGAGTTTAGAAATACAGGGCAAACGGACAGCGAACTGAAGTCAAAAATTCAGACTCTTTTCAATAACGCAAAAAGTCAGTGGAGAGGTGTTTTTCCTGAATATTCGGAGTTTGAGCTTTCCGATATGCACCTATCAGTCTGTGTCTCAAGTTTGCAAGATGTCAAGTTGTTTAACTCCAATTTACAGATTGTTGACGAGGCGTTTGAATATCTTGTGAGTAAGTCTGCAAAAGGTGAAAAAGGACAATATTTTACACCACGACACGTGATTGATATGTGTGTGAAGATGCTCAACCCGAAACGCGGTGAATATATGATAGACACCGCCTCCGGCAGTTGTGGTTTCCCAGTGCATACCTTTTTTCAAGTTACAGGTTCACCTTTCACCAACGCAGAAATGTCCGCACCTGACAAGCAGTATGTGCGTGATAATATATTCGGTATTGATTTTGACGAAAAGACGGTACGCGTTGCACGAACTCTGAACCTGATTGCAGGCGACGGTGAGTCCAACGTCTTACACCATAGGCATCAATTTAGTGGGTTTTTGCTGCATTTTCAAGATATTCCAATGTTGTGTCTCTATTAGCACGCCTCTCAATGTAGCACCCGTTTTGGAAAGCGCGTTTTATTTCATCAAGGTTTGCCGTAGAGACATTATAGACCTGCGAAAACCTATATATGGCGTTTTGTTAGTTTTTATCATTAGTTGATTCTTTCTTCAGTCCCGTAGGGACGATATGTGTATAACATGAGTTTAATATGTGTGAAAATAATACAAACAAATAGTTAACTAACACAAGTCGCCTAATTATAGTGGAAACCATAATTACTTGCACACGATTGTAGCGTAACCTGTTAGG
>JAPPMR010000577.1 GCA_028818995.1 Candidatus Poribacteria bacterium
GTTAGGACTCGTCCATACCCGCAACGCCGTCGGAACAAGAGAAGAATTGAGGCAACTATCTACACAAGAGTTTGACAAAGAGATTTTAAATTGGAATGCTTATTCACAACCGACACAAGAACAACGCAGGAATATTGTTCTCAGTTTGAAACGCCATAATCATTCTGTAGGTTTTTTAGGTCAAAATGCTAACGATCAAAGAGCCATGATTACTGCAGACCTTGCATTTGCAGATGTGAGGTACGCTTCACATTTCGCCCAAGACCACGCTGATTGCCTGATAATCGAGAAAGGTTTTAAGGCAGTCAAAGACTGCCTGCTCTATGCGCGAGAAGCATATCACAACCTTTCTGGCACACTCCGGTGGTGTCTTTCCTGCACACTGGCACAATTTTTCACTGTTATTTTCGGATTAATTCTACACACAGCTTTTACGTTTGAGTTGCCGCTAACACTAACACAAGTGGTCTGGATCCAATTTTTAACGACTTTGCTTCCTACAATTGGATTAGGTTATGAAAAAATATCCGTCAATGAAAAGCAGTATCACCCTGGTAGAGCAACTATGATGTTTCCAAAAACTGCCGTACTTGATATTGTTTGCCGAAGTCTTGTTATCAGTCTAATGACAATAGCTCATTTTTTGGTGGTAACATCTTCTGGAACTGAATCTAATGTTGAAGTGGCACAGACAGCGGCTTGCACTACTTTGATTTTTGCACAGGTGGCGGTTTATTTCCAATGCACGCGATATCCATGGGAATCTCTTTTTAAAAGAATGTTCACTAACGTCCGTTTATTTATTATTTTTGTTATTGTTATCGGGATTCACGTGTCAGCGATGTACATCGGACCTATGCAGGACGTATTGAAAATCGTCCCGCTTCAGCAGGAATGGATAGTAACATCTTTATGTAGTCTGATTTTGCTATTGCTACCATTAAATTTGGCGATAAATCCACGTAAAGATAGAACCTAAACCCAGAATCCGTAGGTTGGAATACCCCCAACAATTCCTATAATTGTCCAGACACTTCCTACCGTAAATTCCCCAAGGATAAGTCCTAAAAAGAAAGGTGCTACTTTTCTATACCTCACGGGTCCGCCATATTTAAGGATAATCACTTTAATTACCCAGCTCATAAATAGACAACCCCATGTAACATGCATGCCCCAACTGGTAGAAATGGCAAAACCAGCAGGATGAAACGGCCACCACACAAAACGCATTCGAAACAGCATTAGCACAGTTGTCAGTAGAAAACCAATACCTGTAAACAGACTCTCTGGGATAAGCGTATCAGTGGGAGATTGCAGCCAACCCGTTAGACGGCGATAGGGTTCTATACCAAATGCACTCAAGGATGGCCAATATGCTCGAACTTCCATTCCTAATTGATAACCTCGGTCAATTAAAGCCCAAAAACCTGCTAACGATCCTAACACAGCGGCTAACATAAAGGCAAAGATAATCCGTTTCATTGTCATATTAGTTCGTTCTATAATTTTAAATCCTTCTAACTGATGTGGCATCGGGTGGCTTCGGTAGGCACGATTGATGAACCAAAACATTGAAAACATGATGAGATTATCTCTGCCCAACCTGCGTGTACCGACCACCCGCGTTAAGATTTGGTCAGGTCCAGAATAGTGCAAATCATGCACGGGCGTTCCCAACTCAGCACGCATACGCGTGATTGCAATTGAAATCATATAATAGATCACGAAAAACGCGAGCATGATACCTATGTTGGCACCGCCATAGTAGCAAAAAATCACTAAGAAAACCATTACAGCAATGAGTCCAAGAACGGCGGCTCTATAAGAGATTGCTTCATTTTCATCTTCTTGTGATTTCTTTTGACTAAAGAGTGATCGTCCTACCCGAAGTAGATGTCTGCGACTTGCCCATATAGCTAAAACGCACAACGCAAGATACCCGCCAGATGCTTGCTCGTTCGTATAGGGAAAACGAGGTAGGTTCCGAAATCCGAATGCTGCTCCCGCAACACGCATCAACCGCCAATACCAAAAGAAAAACCAACAGGAAAAAGAGAGGTCAAGTGGAATGAAGAAACCGAGCCCAATTGCAAATGGATAAAGCGAAAAAGGAATTCTGCCCATCGCGTTCCAAGGGCTTTCTGTAAAAACCTGATAACTTTTAATACGGGTACGCAACTCCGGTAAAAAGGGATATAGAAAACTTATGCCGTTCCATAACGCTAAGCCACCAGCAACACAAAAACCGAGCCACATTATCTTATTCTGGAAAAGACGGTTATGAGGGGTTTCTGTAAGTTGAAGTGGAAGGTGGATAATAGGATAACTTAGTTTTTCATACTCAATCCACTGTTTTCTGATAATAATATTAATGCAGAGCATGCCGAAAATCAGCACACTAATAAACACTGTCCACCACAACACAGGTGTTGCCCAACCGAGTA
>JAPPMR010000933.1 GCA_028818995.1 Candidatus Poribacteria bacterium
GTGTAAATGTTCCTGTCAAGCCTCATGGACTCATCAAGGATAAGGACGGCGCAATAGACGGAAAACCTACCTATGTGCGCATCGTTATCCGTAACAAAAGGATACAGCGATGAAAATTGATTTTTTAGACCTCACGGTGCGAGAGCTTGTTGAGGATTATTACGACGATGACGATGATGGCGTGACCGGGTATGGCGGTAAATTGGATATACGACCACCATTTCAGCGGGCGTTTATCTACAAAGAAAAGGAACGCAATGCCGTCATTGACTCTATCCTGAAAAGATTCCCGTTGAACGTGATGTATTGGGCAGACAGGAAAGACGGCACGTTTGAGATCATTGATGGACAGCAGCGCACAATCTCCATTGCACAGTATGTGGAAGGCGATTTCTCGTTCAATGATCAATACTTCCACAATCTCCCAAAAGACAAACAAGAATTGATATTGGATTACAAGTTAATGGTGTACGTGTGTTCCGGGAAAGACAGCGAAAAGCTTGACTGGTTCGAAACGGTCAACATTGCGGGACAGAAGTTGACCAATCAAGAATTGCGTAATGCCGTTTACGCTGGCCCCTGGTTGTCAGATGCCAAGCGATATTTTAGTAAAAGCGATTGCGTTGCACGCAAAATCGGCAATGCCTATGTCAAGGGCAGACCAAACCGACAAGAGTACTTGGAGACAGTGATTAAGTGGATCAGCGAAGACTCGACGATTGAAGACTACATGGGGAAGCATCAACACAACGAAAGTGCGTTGCCTCTATGGGAGTATTTTCAATCGGTGATCGATTGGGTTGAATCCACTTTCACGAACACAAGACAAAAATTTATGAAAGGCGTAGATTGGGGTACGCTGTACAACGACTATAAAGACACCGACCTTGACGCTGATGAGATTGAGCACAAAACCGCCCGCCTTATACTTGACGATGATGTGACAAAGAAACCGGGTATATACCCGTACATTCTGACTGGCGAGGAAAAGCACCTGAACATACGCGCCTTTACAGATAGCATGAAGCAAAAGGTTTACGAAAAACAGTCAGGTGTATGTGTTGGATGTGACGACGAATTCACAATCAAAGAGATGGAAGCAGACCATATCACACCCTGGTCCGAGGGCGGCCCGACCAACGAGGATAATTGCCAGATGCTTTGTAAAAAGTGCAACAGGGAGAAGTCCGCACGATAATCAGACCGCCCCCTGTGCCCAATTTAGAGTGTTTTGTATAGTTCGGCATGTCGTTGCAGCACCGCATCCGAATCCTTTGGATTGATTACCTCTATAGAGATAAACCCTGTATATCCATCTTGCGCGAGAAGTGTTAGAGAATCTCTTTCTGTATCTGGCATTGGACCTTCTTCGGCAAAGTTTACATGTGCATGTCGTACTTTACCTCGCAGATGTACATAAGCGACATCCACAGGTTGCCCGTGTCGCACGTGGTGTGCTGCATGCCAATTCACATACGTATTTTGTGCTTCTGACCGGTATAGTGCTTCAGCCACGTAGCTTGCGATAAGATTGCCGTGTGTTTCCAAACAGAGCGCAACCCCCGCCTCTCCAGCTAACGCATCACATTGTCGTATACCATCCGCTTCCCAATCCAATGTTTGATCCACTTCAATCGGTGTTTTCGGCACTGGATCGCCGAAGATACGGATGTTCTTTGCCCCCATCTTTTCAGTAAGTTCAATATATCGCTTGAGTAGATCGACTTGTTCTGCTCGTACTTGGGCGTCCGGATTAACAAATCTCACCCCAGTTGCGATACAAGATAGTGTTATTCCGCTGTCTGCTAAGCGATTCTTCGCATCGTTGAGTTGTTGTGGTGTCGAATCCAATTCAACACCGTGACCGTGGTCCCATTCTACACGAAGTTCTAAGTGTTCGTAGTTGTAGTGTTTTGCTTTGTCTATGAGCTCTGCCAGCGTTAGTGGTGGACAGACTGACGACATGAAACCAAATTGCATGTAAGCCTCCAGTTTTATTTAAAGTAATTTTCTGCGTGCTTACATGAAGATTAAGTAATTAAATCGGTAATTTCGGCGAGGTTAGGAAACCTCGCCAGCAGGTGAAGTATACCCGTCTCGTGCAGACAGAAAATTACCCAATTAATAAATTAATCTTCATCAAAGCACGTCTACCTGTACTTGCTAATATTTCACGATGATATGCGTTAATCTCGGATTTCGATATATGAACTTCCATTTCCCTGTTTCTTAACATTGATTTTAACAGGCAATCGTCTCGTTAATTCCTGTATATGACTGATAAGGTAGATGCTTCGTCCCTGTATGCGGAGCCCTTCCAACGCTGCGATAGCAATATCAAGTGTTTCTGCATCAAGTGTTCCAAACCCCTCATCAAGGAATAGCGAATTGAGTTGTGCGCGGCCTTGGCTAAGTTCCGAGAGTGCTAATGCAAGCGCAAGAC
>JAPPMR010000490.1 GCA_028818995.1 Candidatus Poribacteria bacterium
AAAAACAATATGAAAATTAAATTATCACAAACGTTACGTGTCCGAAACTAATTATCACGTTTTTTTATAGTGAATTTTACAATTAACTTTACACTATTGAGTTGTAGGAGGGAACTCCGATTCCTGACAGCTAATAGTTTGAGTCGTGATTCGGAGATCACTCCTACAGAATATGTAAACTTATTTTCTAATTCACTATATTATGTACCCTTTTTAACCTAATATTGTGTCTTATAATTATGAAGGCATCGAATACCTCAGTTTGGGAAAATCAATACCAAGTATATTGCGTAAGCACTAATTGAATTACAATTGGTGAAACTTGCGCAATCTGTATTAGTTGGTTTTTGTTTACACAGAAACAGGAGACGTGTTATACTGAATTATCTTGTTAGGTAGCAACTTGAGTTAAGATATGCAGCAGACTATTGTTTGGATTGTAGTAATAGGTGTTATCCTTCTGGTAGGCATTGGGATGATTTTCGCCTTACGCGCGCCACGCTCTGCCGCCAAAATATATCCTGCAGATAAAGGACCAAACTATATTGATGTTTCCGAGTATCCACAGAAGATGCAAGAACTTTACGAGTTATTTACTCGGAAATGCAGCCGATGCCATACCGTTGCGCGACCGATTAATTCCACCTTTACACCGGAAGAATGGCGAAAATATGTGCATAAGATGCGGCAAAAGCCAGGTTCCGGACTCACCCTAAAAACCGCTGAACAGATAATTGAATTTCTAATTTACGATGCAAAGCATCGGGAGAGAAGTGCGCCATGATAAAACTAATACTTACGACTTGTATAGTACTGCCTTTTGCGTTAGGGTTGCAGGCAGCACCCGTCAAAAAACTTCAAATTTCAATTGATAGTCAACCCGTCACATTTACCTCAACACCTATATTCAAAAATGGTGCGTGGTTAGTGCCGTTAGAGTCTTTCTGCAAACAGTTAGGATTAAAGGTTGAAACGCCAACTGGCGGAGATATGGCGGTTATCTGCGGCGATGGTGGAGAATCGGAGTTGTGTGTACCACTACAATTTGGCAAGGATGCATTCAACATTGACAACGTAACTTACGCTAAACTGGAAAGCATCACTGAACCGTTTGGCTTTGAAATTTACAAAGCCTCGGAAACTGAATTAGAGATTGTTCGCCCGGAACAACACGCCCCTAAATTTACGTTACCCGATCTTGACGATACCCCAAGACATTTACAAGATTTTCGCGGTAAGAAAACGCTTCTCTATATTTGGGGTTCATGGTGAGCATGCCGTGGACAACTGCCGGGTTGGCAGAAATTTTACGCGAAACACCATGATAAACTAAACCTTGTATCCATTGCAATTGATGCGCAAGGTGCATCTGTGGTGAAACCGTGGCACAATAAAGCTAATGCCGAATTTGTCACACTCGTTGATGCACAAAATATATTGGGCAACAGTTATAATCTCAAAGCGATTCCCTACGGCGTTATGATTGACGAGGCAGGACGACTGGTCAAATCACCTTTTAGCATAAACGTTGCGAAAAAAGAAACAATCGCGATGCTTGAAAAGTGGTTATCCGATCCCACCTATAACGCAACCCTCCTTCGTAATTTAAAACCGCTGAACAAATCGCAAAATCCGAAGGCTATTGAGGCGAATGCACGCTTTCAACTTGGACTTACCTTGTTAGAGATAGGTAAAAAGACGGAAGCGATGGCAGAATGGCGAAAAGCTTTGGAATTGGATCCCAAAAATTGGATTATCCATAAGCAAATTTGGGCAATTGAACATCCCGACAAATTTTATGATGGGAATGTAGATTATGGGTGGCAAAAGGCGCAGTTAGAAGCAGAAAGAAGATAAAGATATTGTTGACAAACAAGTAAATATGATTTGCTATTTGGAAGGAGTTAAACGATGTTGAAGTATATTCTCTCCTTCTCAGTTTGCTTGTTTACTTTTACTCTTGCTATGCTATCTTTCGCCGATTTGACGCAGCAAGACCTTAATGAGATTCGAAAGATTATCAATGAAGAAATTCAGAAGGAAGTCACTCCCATTAAGATAGAGTTAGCATCTGTTAAAGGAGAAGTTGCACGGGTACGAGACACACTTGACCGTTTTGGCAAAAATATTATATGGTTTCTTGTTATATTTGCAGTAGCAGGGATTATCCCGCAACGCATTGTCGCATGGCGTAAAAGGAAGGTTCGCTTACAAGAGAAGCAGATTCAAGAGAAGAAAAAGCAAGCAGCACTCATAGCAGAGGCAGAAAAACTCAGACAACAACGTATTGTAAATCCTTGATAAGTACAGTCTATCCCGCCGCGAGTCGTTTTTTCTGTTCCTCCAACATCTTCTTTTGACGTTTTACACGTTCTGGGACCAAACGTTCCCGCGGTGCTGTCGGTTTGAAATCTAAGCGGTCTTTGCCCAATCC
>JAPPMR010000034.1 GCA_028818995.1 Candidatus Poribacteria bacterium
TAGATAGTTTCGTGGATGTGTGTCGGTAGGTCAGCAGTGACGTTAACATATCCGTTTACAATAAAATGGCGAATCTGTTCATCGTTTAAAAGATTCTGTTTCACTGTTGTCATATCGCCTCTTTTTTTAGTACCATGCTGCCTTATTGACAACATTCAGCAACGGTTCACCTTCCGCGAACCGACGCGCGTTTTCCAATAAGAGTTCAAACCGTCGGGTCTCAATGTTCTCCGCATCTTTGACAGCAATATGTGGCGTTATTAACACATTGGGCAACTGCCAGAGTAGACTCTCGGCAGGCAAGGGTTCAATTTCAAATACATCCAAGCCGCATCCGGCAATAATGTCTTGCTCAAGTGCTGCAATAAGATCGGCAAGTTTTGTCGTCTTCCCACGTCCGATATTGATGAAGTAAGCGGTGTTTTTCATCAGAGCAAAACGGTCTTTGTGCCACATTCCCTCTGTTTCAGGTGTGTGTGGTGTTGTGGTTATTACAAAGTCAGCGAGTGGAAGGAGCGTGTCCAATTCATCGGGTTCGTGTTTTTCCACAAAATCCACCTCATACTCCCACCGCGGATCAACGCCAATCACTTTCATCCCGAATTCATTACAGAGTCGTGCGGTTTCATGTCCAATACCGCCAACACCGACAACCAAAGCCGTTGCCTGAGCGAGGTCAATGTATCCATCTTTGCGTGCATCTTTATCCCAGACCCCTTCACGTTGAGCGTCCATATAATAGGGTAATCCACGTGAAAGCGCAAGCACGAACATCATAATATGCTGTGCGATATGGTCATTGTAGATACCACGTGGGTTACAGACAACAACCGGATGCTCAATCAATGCTAGATAATAGTAGCCGGGGAAGGGACCTGCGGCAGGATTTTGTAACCATTTTAAGTTTTTCGCCAACGGCAGTTGTTCTGGCGACACCCAACCGTAGACTGCATCTGCATCAGGTAAATGTTCAACCACTTCTTCATCTGTTTTTGGCAAGACGACGGTATATGTAGGCAATTCGCTGTGAAGGCGTTCAGCCCATTCGTGAGACTCCGCGTTCTGTGGCGGCATCATTATGAGTTTTGGCACGGGTTCTGTTTCTCCCTGTAATTTTTTGCCTATTTTAGCACGGTAGCAGCAGAAAATCAAGTTAAACGAACAAAACAAAAACGTTGATTCTCACGTACTGATGTGATACAATGAATCGCAGTTTCACGCTAAGCACTATCTATACGACCCGCAACCTATTACAAGAGTTAGGCAAAAAACTGAGGGAAAAATGAGAACTTTCGGAACCCGAGGTCCCGTGGATCCCGAGAAAAACTTCATTGTCCATCGCACCGATGAAATTGCGGATTTCATCAACCGCATCAAAGAGGGACGTTACATTGTCCTGCATGCCTCACCGCGGACCGGCAAAACAACCTTCTTCCGATTAGCTATTGACGCACTCACCCTTAAAGAACCAAACTGTAATTCAACTCAATTTTGAAAAGCGTGAAGACCTCTCTCCAAAAGATTTCTATAATACTCTCTGCGATGATATTTGTGAGGAAATCAGGAAAGTTTTTCAAAAACGTGGAAACGCGCCTTCTCAGAAATGGAACACTTTGCAAAAGCACAATTGTAAAGCATGGTAATGCCCGAATTTTCCAAAATATCCGCTTGACATCTAAACAGAAACATGTTATGATTTGATATGAGGGATTAGCCGTTTTGGGCTTGAAAAAATTTTAGGACGAGCTGCGCTTATCTTGATAGGAGACTAATTTGTTTCTTATTTAACCCAACTAATAATGAGTCCGATGAGGCTTCCAATACCAACAATACTAATACCGAGGGCAAGGTTCGCGCGGTGCATTGACGATGACTCGGAACGACTCTCCATTTTTCCTTTTATCCAACTTACATCCTGCTCAAGTGAACCAAGGCGAGTCTCCACGCGCCCGATGCGAGCATCCACGCGCTCCATCCAATTTAAAACGAGTTTTTGAAATTCTTGATTATCCATCTGTGACTCCCTTAGTATTAAAAGACTAAAACGAACTTCATCAAAATTTTAGCACAATTCCACAGAAATGTCAAATTCTTCCGAGTGTATGCGTGAAGGGTGTGATTTATGGAAACGCCGTTAAAAATCAACTTTGACAAAGGCACTCTCATTCTACAAGATGTTCCTGAGGATGTCCAGCCACACTTACCTGACATTCGCTGGGACGAGCGTACGCTCACCTTCCGTGCGCCTGCTTATCGCTATCGGCACATCGTCTCGCAGCTGCGTGCACACGACATTCCGTATCAAGACACAGCAAGACAGTTCACAGTTGAATCCTTTACGCACCAGAAATTACTTACGCCTTACCCCTACCAGACTGAGGCGATTGACGCATGGCATGCCAACGGTAAACGAGGTGTCGTAACTCTCCCC
>JAPPMR010000429.1 GCA_028818995.1 Candidatus Poribacteria bacterium
TAAGGGCTTATTGCGAATACGTGTAAAGCCTTATTATATCTATCAGGCGGATTTGGTAGTTGGAACCGACCATTTCCGTACCGCGGTCAAAACTGGATTAGATATTGTAGCTGCGTTACGTGGACATATCTCTGGCCTCGGTGTTCCGCACTATGTCATTGACGCACCCGGAGGCGGTGGTAAAATTGCCCTAATCCCTGATCCTGTTGTCGCATTTGATGACGATGAAATCCAACTTCGTAACTATGAGGACAATGTTTACAGTTATCCGAGTACACCGTTCTTTGACGAAGACTGGTAAAATATAATATTCTTTTTTATTCCTTTTCTCCCTCCTTTTCTGTTTCCTTATTTAAAAATGGTGTCAATAAATCAATCGGAATTGGAAAAATGAGAGTCGAATTTTTCTCTGCACTAACTTCTACTAATGCTTGAAGAAATCGCAGTTGCACAGCGGTCGGAGTTCTACTTAGGATTTCAGCGGCATTGCTTAACACATCGGCAGATTCAAATTCCCCTTCAGCATGCACTACTTTTGCTCTACGTTCTCGTTCCGCTTCCGCCTGTTTTGCCATCGCGCGTTGCATTTCTACTGGGAGATCGACGTGCTTGATTTCCATTGATTGTACTTCAACGCCCCACGGTTCACACTGCCTTTTAATAATCTCCTCTAAATCCTGATTGAGTTTGTCCCTTTCAGAAAGCAGGTCATCAAGTTCTGCGCGTCCAAGCACACTTCGGAGTGTTGTTTGTGCGATTTGCGATATGGCAAAACCGAAGTCTTCAACTTCAATTACCGCCTTGTCGGGTTCGGTCACTCTGAATGTTAGCACTGCGTTGACACTAACAGATACGTTATCTTTTGTAATCACATCCTGCGGGGTAACATCGTTGACGATAACCCGTAGACTAACACGTTGCATTCGCTCAATCCAGAACGGTATCATCAGGACGAGACCAGGACCGCGTGTGCTGGTAAAACGTCCCAGTCGAAAAATTACAGCCCGTTCATATTCTTTGAGTATCCGAATGCTGGTTGCAAGCATAATAATAACACCAATTGCAATGGCAAAATGGTATGGTTGTATTCCTTCTGGCATTCTCAGTATTCCTTTCTAAGCGTTATGTCCTGTGATGTCGCGAATTTTCTGAAAAAAGGCGCGTTTACGCGGTGTGTTGATTTGCCATTGTACAGGCACTGATTGGTAACCGTGGTGGTAGTCATTTTCACCTGGGTCAAAATAACCCCATGAAGCATATTGACTGACAGCAGCAACGCAGTTATTAAGCGGCTTATCAAAATCAAAATGGTCATCTTCGTTGAAAAGGATCGGCATTGGACGGTAGCCTGGGACTCGGCGTGTCTGTTGTACCATCTCAATGATTCTGTTTGGGTCTTTGACTCCGTTTCCATGAACAAGCAGAAAATCTGATGTGCGAACAACATTTTCTAAAGGCACGCGACCACCTCCATAACTTGTCCCAACCAGATATCTCCTTCCGTTTTGCGTTGTAGATTTCACTTGCTCAATTAGTTCATGAACCCTCTCTGGCTGCAGAATTTCATGGGAATATCTAACGTTACATTCATTGTTAACCTCAACTATGACATTTGTATAACCGTTATCAAAAAGCCATTGGGTTGCATTGTCCACAGCGTGTTTAACAGCTGTTTCATCGGTAAGCCGATGGTCTTGCCCGAAGTAGAAGTATCCGAGAATAACAACCATCCCAAGTTCATCTGCAAAATCAATGATGCGTTTCAGTCGAGAAAGATAATCTGTGTTTAGACTTCCATCTGCTTCTATACCTGAATTGTGCCACGGTTGTGCTTTGGAATAGCCTTCAGGACTTCCCCCTTGCAGATTGATAGTGAATGCCAATACACCATGTGCACGCCATGTTGGCATCGCTGCTAAAAATTCGCGTGTGTTGCGTTCAGGGTCCCATTTTCCTGTATCAGGATATTCCCATTGATGGATAGTTTCTGGGTTTCGATCATCAAAGATGCCTTGCACCATACGACTGTTAAGAAGCAAACCTTCAATCTTGTTACCTTCGTAGGAACGGCCCAAGTATGTAATTTCTCCGTTAATGTAAAACGCATCACCTACAATGCTGACAGTTGTTTTCATTTTTCTCCATTATTATCACAATTAGTTTTGGGTATTTTAGCATGTTTGTGAGGAAATTGCAATAAGGGATTTTGTCGGGGTGTGTAAAGTTTTCGTACAAAACCTATTGTCGGCTGAGTTTCACTTTGCCCTCCCCGATTTAGACATTCACTTGGGACGTTGCACGCCATATTTAGGACGTTTTGCACGTCCTTGAGACGTGCAGAAGTCTGTCAGGACAAGGATTGTGACGCGATTTTCACAACCTATCTCATAAATAGTTGAAGGGAAACCTTGAAATCCCGATTTCAATAAT
>JAPPMR010000060.1 GCA_028818995.1 Candidatus Poribacteria bacterium
GGATTCCTAATCAGATAAAAAAAGTTGAAGACAATCCTAATGATGTAGATGCCCGTCTCGCGCTTGCAGAAACTTATGAGTCAAGCGATAAGGTTGAAGAAGCAATTGTGCAATACCAAAAGATTAGCGAACTTCAACCTGATGAAGCGCAATGGCACAAAAAAATCGGAGATCTCTATCAAAAGCCACGCGAGACAGAGGTCGGTGTTCAGAAGAATACAGCGGTGGAGTTAGACGGAAATTATAGTTTTGTTGAAGTCGTTGAAAGCAACACACTAAACACCATAAATCAACATCTTACTGTGTCTGCATGGATTAAACCGACTGAATTTCGGAACAGATATACGCCTATAATTTTTAAAGGCGATAGACGAAATTCAGACATTAGTAATCGGAGTTTCACATTGTGGCTACGGGATGATGGTGTTATTCAATTCGCTTCATCGCCTAAGGGACTCGGCGAACGCAAAGTTTTTTCTCCACGCGGATCAATTATGCTCAATACATGGTATCATATAGCAGGCGTCATTGATACCCAAAGAAATTACATAATACTTTACATTGATGGTATTGAAGTTGGGCAACAAGATTATAGTGGTGTACCAAATATTTATGAAAGTATACTTCCCTTCCGAATTGGTGGTTCACACGAAGAAGAAGTGACCACCCACGCAACCTTTGTTGGACAAATTGACAACGTAAGTGTTTGGAATATCGCACTGACACCAGAGCAAATTCGTTCTAATATGAGAAAGAAACTGACGGGGGACGAACCCGGTTTAGTAGGGCACTGGGATTTTGACAGAAAGTCAGAAGTATCTATTCCAGATGCATCACCAAATAAGAACGATGGAAAAATAATCGGCAATGCTAAACTAATCGCGTATAATTTTCCTGTTTTTGCCGATGCCAGCGCGGAACAATTGGAAAAAGCAGCAGCGGCTTACGAAAAAGCTATCTCGTTTGAACCTGATTCGTATGAACTCTATAACTTAGTAGCAAAAATTCATACGAAACAAGATGATCTTCCCAAAGCAGAAGCTGTATACCGTCAAGCGTTGCAAGCATCTCTCAAACCAACAGAACATGATTCCGCTGTCAAAGCCATCTTGGAACTTTACAAAGGTAAAGAACATGCCGATAAGCGACTTGCTATTCTTGAAGAAATTGGATCAAAATCGGGAAATAGTCCATTCCTACATAAAATGTTAGGTGATACTTATGTTGAATCAGGTGATACGGATAAAGCAGCGTCTGCCTACAGAAAATGGTTAGAAATACTTAAGAATGAGCCTAATCAGGGAAAATACGCACAAGAATATTTCCAACTTGCTGAGCGTCTTCTTAATCAGAATATCATGCCAGATATTGCGTTGGAACTTGCCAAACAAGCAGCAGGAACCCGACCAGATTCAACCTACTTTTCAACCTTAGGGCATGCTTATCTTGTTAATGAACAGTACGATAAAGCATTAGAGAATTTTCAGTCCAGTCTTCAACTTATGAACCAATCTGGAAAAGTTAGCGGAGATAGAATTGAACATTTGCTAACGCGTATTTCTCAAATTGGTAAAAATGTAAAAGATAAAACACTTTACATTGAGATGATCGGTAATTTGGTTAATGCCATACCTGACCAACCAGACAACCCGGTAAATGCTAATCTATCATTAGCCGAATTCTGCCATCAACTTGGAATGACAGAAATGGCAAAAACCTATATTCTGAAATCTGGCTTCTTCCCTGAAACTGCATGGTTGACCCTCGGTCCATTTGACAATACGAAGGGAGTCGGCTACAATACCGCATACATTCAGGAAGAAACAACTCAGATTGATACTGAAGTAAAATACGATGGGGTTACTGGACAAGTCGGTTGGAAACAAGCAACTGATGAGACCTATAACGGGTTCTTCGATTTTGGTGCCGAAGAAAAAATGCACGCCGCGTATGCATGGATTACTTTCACCTCTCCTGAAGAACGAAAAGCACAAATCCGATTTGATAGTGACGACCAAGGGAAAGTGTGGTTGAACGGTAATAAAGTGTATGCCCACAGAAGAACTCGTGGTGCTGTAATTGACCGCCGAACTATTCCAGTGACGCTTACTGCTGGACGAAATACTATCCTCGTTAAAGTGTGTAATGAATCACTTCCCTGGGGATTTTATCTGCGGATTACTGATACTGAAGGTAAACCCTTCAATGATTTAAAAATCACCGACCTAACACAAAACTAACTACGACAGACGCTTCTGCTTATTTGCAGATTTCCAACGGTTGTAGCACAATTCATTGTGCGTTTTTTAGCGATTTAGGTTATAGTAAAATCTGAAAAAATGTCACATTACTGGTAGGTGCGGTTTCCTAATCGCACTATAGGCGTCAATTTAGTGTCTGATTCTCTTGTTGGAGGGCTTTGTAAGC
>JAPPMR010000858.1 GCA_028818995.1 Candidatus Poribacteria bacterium
AACCCGCGACCCTCAGCTTGGGAAGCTGACGCTCTACCGCTGAGCTACACCCGCGCCCTTTAGACAATTATATCATATTTAAAAGGGAATTGTCAAGACAAAGATATGAAAACAAATATACAACGATATTCGTCCGCTTCTGACAATTGAATTCTTACTACATGTTGGGTCTAATCAAATTTTTGGTTTTCATAACATTATTGCCAAGACAACACAATATTTTAAGACAACGAAAGACGGGCAATCTATTTACCCGCCTTCGTAGTTGTTAGATACAGAATTGTTGCTCATAGTTTGTCAAGTTCGTTTAGGACTTGTTCTGCGGTCAGTGTATTATCTGGTGGTGCATCTTCAATGTGTCTGAAGGCAATTTTACCTGTTTCATCAACGATAAAAACACCGCGGGTCGTTATACCGACTTCTTCAAGTGCCATGCCATATTGTTTTGAGACTTCAAGATTCATGTCTGAGAGGAGTGGAAAACTGACGCCACCGAGTGCTTCACTCCATGCTTTGTGTGCAAACGTTGAGTCGCGATTGATAGCAATCACATCTGCACCTTTAGCGCGAATAGCGTCTAAGTTCTCATTAAAATCTGGAACTTGTTCTGAACACACAGGCGAAAAATCAAGCGGATAAAAAAGAATTATCAACTTTTTTCCCTCAAAATCAGCCAAATTAACATCTGTATCTTCCTGACCTGTAGACCCTGATAAACTGAAATCTGGAGCAGCTTTTCCTATTTCTGCCATTAAATACCTCCTACAGTAACTCGTGAAATGGTAACGTTTCTCTCCTTAAATGATACCACAAATTATGACGAAAACCAAATTAAAATTGGTGAAAAAACATTGTCAAAAGTGTAATTTCAGATGGCTCCAATCATAAAATATGGTGAACTATAAAATATCGCCCTTAAAAAACTAATGTTCAACGCATAATGACCACTTCCTTGCATAAATGAACACAATTGGCACAATAATTGCGCATCATTCTATATGCTGATAGCTGCTAACAAATCGGGATTCTTAATCTATTAGGATATATTACTACAAATCAGCGATGCGAAACAAAGTCTGAGGTTATTGTTAGGTCTCAAAAAAATTATCTGATTTGTTATGTTAGCATTGGAAAAATAAACACAACAATATACACATGTGGCTAATTTTCAATGTTTTGAAAAAATAGCAGTTGGCATAGATTAGCCAGATCGTAGTACATGCTAAAAAAGCATGGCACGACAAATATGGAGATTTGAAAATGAAAAACCGAAGCGGAATATACAACGGACTAACCATTTGCATATTGGTTTTAATTGGTATTTATCCTTGTAAAGCAAATCCTCCTGAAAATATGGTGTTGATCCCAGCAGGAGATGGGATTGCGTCATTCTATATGGACAAATACGAAGTCACCAACGCACAATATAAAAAGTTTATTGATGCCAAACCACTGTGGCAGAAAGACAAAGCTTTAACCTCAATTGTAGGGGATACATATTTATGGGGTTGGAAAGGTAATATGTACCCAAAGGGAAGAGCAAATCATCCCGTAGTAGGTATTAGCTGGTTTGCCGCTAAAGCTTACGCAGAATGGATTGGCAAAGAACTCCCTACACAAGTACAGTGGGAAAAAGCTGCGCGTGGGGCTTTAATTAGAAAGAAATATCCATGGGGAGATACTGAACCTGACAATAAAGCTAACTATGATCGCTATACACCAAGGGTCAGTTTCAGTCGACCTCCGACAAAAGAGGTAGGTAGTTATCCTCCCAATGAATACGGTCTATACGACATGGCAGGTAATGTTGAAGAATGGTGTTTTGATAGGTTAGATGTTGACGATATTCATGGAAGGTATCACAGATTGCGTGGCGGTTCTTGGTTTAGTAGTGCCAAAGAACTACAGATTTCAAGGATAAGTCAACATCCTGCTGATGATGGTATGGGAACCGTCGGTTTTAGATGTGTGTCGGCAATAAATGGTGCGAAGTCAAAAAATGTGGAGACTGATATGTCTTCTTGGTTGTATGAAAACATGCAGAACGGGTTTGATAGCGCACTCTATAGCGTATCGGAAGGCTTTACACCAAAGTCTGTACTTGAAGAAAGATTTGATAGAATCGTGCAATATTACACTGGACATTCTCGTACGTTCGAAAAGGAACTTATGCGTATGTTCACGGAGGTAATAGCAGAACAAAATTCGGAATTCCAACCTGAAGAAGTTACTATCAGTCGGGACACGACTTTGCTGTTGTGGAAGTTCTATCTTGAGATACATTTTGAGCATATTGAAAAAAGTGTTGAGGAGAAGCTGCGTCTTTTCAAAGGATGTGTTCTTGAAAAAATAGACAACCTATTATAGTAGATTTTAGAATTTCTTGAACACTTTTAAGCTGTAGGAGGGAACTCCGATTCCCGAC
>JAPPMR010000441.1 GCA_028818995.1 Candidatus Poribacteria bacterium
CTTGAAATCTGTATCTGTCTCGCCGGGGAATCCGACCATTATATCTGTCGTTACACCAACATCATCGGTAAAACGCGCACGTAGCGTATCAACAAGGTGTGCGAATTGTTTGGTAGTATAACGGCGGCGCATTCTACGTAAAACATTGTCGGATCCCGATTGAATAGGAATATGGAAGTGGGGCATACACTTTGGAAGCGCAGACATCCGTTCAGAAAGGATATCTGGAAAATACATCGGTTCTATTGAGCTGAAGCGGATGCGTTCAATCCCATTAATCCCGTGTATCCGTTCTAAGATGTCTGCAATGTCTTTGTCTCTTCCTGTGTCTTGTCCATAAGCACCAAGATGTACGCCGGTAATCACAATTTCCTTGATTCCGCTATCGGAAATGCGATGCGCTTCATCAACTATCTCTGAAAGTGGACGACTTGTCATCCTACCTCGCACATACGGGATGATGCAATAGGTGCAAAAAGCACTACAACCATCCTGGACTTTTATCAGGGCGCGTGTGCGTTTGCCAGCGTTGCTGACACCGCTGCTAAATCGCGCGTGTTCTCGAATTGCATCGTGCTGAACAGGTTGAATTTGGAGAGGTATCTCGGCTTGCAACTTATCAAGATAGGTTTGAAAATCTGCTTTCTCACGATTGCCGAACACAAACGTCACACCCGGTATTTGCTCAATTGCCTTTCGATCACTTTCAGCATAACATCCGGTAACCAATACATCCGCATTTGGATTCTGTCGGACAGCCCGCCGAATAACTTGGCGTGCTTTCTGATCAGCAGCATTTGTTACTGTGCATGTATTTACAAGATACAAGTCCGCAGGTTGTGTTTCGTCTACAACGGTGTAACCGTTGCGGACAAGTGTTTCCCGCATTGATTGCGTGTCGTATTGATTAACCTTGCAACCCATTGTAATGAGTTTTGCTGTTTTCATTGTTTTTTGTGTTAAATTAAAGTTGGTATTCATACGCGGCAGCGGTTATTCCCGCAATTGCAGCGGTTTCTGTTCGCAAAATGTTTGAACCAATCTTTACGGGAATACATCCTTTTTCAATTGCAGCGTTAACTTCTTTATGGGTAAAACCACCTTCTGGACCAACTAAAAAAGCGATAGATTCTACCTTTGTTTTTTCTCTCAACACTGTTTTGATATGTTGTTGCTTCTCATTTTCCCAGAAAATCAGACTGAGCGCATATTTTTGCATCATGTTCAGAGATTCATCGAATTCTTGGACCTCATGAAGTTCTGGTAACCACGCGCGTTTGCACTGCTTTGTTGCTGAGAGGACAATACGATGCCAACGTTCACAACGATTTTCACTCGGTTTCTGTAATGTACGTTCTGTTGACATAGGAACAATTCGTGTTACTCCAAGTTCAGTCGTCTTCTGTAAAATCAACTTCATTTTATCGTTTTTTGGCAACGCTTGGAAAAGCGTTAGAGACGGAGTATTATTTCCGTGAAACTCGTAACTGAGGATTTTTGTATCCGTTGACTCTACATTAATGTCAAATATTTTTCCGATACAGACGCTTCCTTTGCCGTCAACTACACGAATTGTATCGCCAGGTTCCAGACGAAGCACATTTCGTAGATGGTGTTGTTCTGATCCAGTAATCGTAGCAATGTTTTCATTAATCCGAATTGAAGGAACATAGAACGTATGCATCTTTTTCTTATGTCAATTATATAGGAATTCAAGTTTATGCTATAGTTCGTAATTTTTCTATAACTGCTTCTGGTTGTTCGCTTTTAAAAATTGCTGTACCTGCCACAAGAATTGTAGCACCATGACGGACAGCCTGTGGACCTATATCTACTGTTACACCTCCATCTACCGAAATGTCAGGCGAATTATCAATATCTTGAATTTCATGATGCAATTTTTCAATTTTCTCAAGGGTACTTGGTATAAATGATTGTCCGCCGAATCCTGGCTCAACACTCATTGGTAATACAAGATCAATATGTGCCAGATATGGTGTAACCGTCTCAGTTGGTGTTTTGGGTGAAAATGCCAAGCCAACTTTAATGTCATGTGCCTTAATTGCGGTAATTGTCTCATTGGGATCACCCTCACTCTCAATATGGAAGGTAATCAGATCTGCCCCAGCAGAGGCAAGGGCATCTATATAACGCAGCGGACGGGTTACCATGATATGAACATCAAATGGCACTTCTGTTTTTTCACGTACTGCAGCAATTAGCGGGGGACTTATACCGAAGTTTGGCACAAATTCGCCATCCATTATATCAAAATGAAGCAAATCAGCGCCAGCCTCAACAACTCGTTTGACCTCTTCACCAAAACGGCTGAAGTCAGCAGCTAATAGAGATGGTGCTATTTTGGGTTGTTTGAAAATTTGAGCTACCCTCCGATTTACAATTACTGATGCTCCGC
>JAPPMR010000052.1 GCA_028818995.1 Candidatus Poribacteria bacterium
CTACTGCGGACAATACATTGTACTTCGTCATTTCGGTTGTTCCCCGCAAGAGATCACAAAACTCTACTTAGCAGGCGGATTTGCAAACTACGTTAACCTGCAAGATGCTATTGATATAGGATTTCTTGCACCTGTTCCTCAAGAGCGGATTGTCAAAATTGGGAATGCAGCAGTTGGCGGTGCGAAAGCGGTTCTGCTTTCAAAAGAAAAACGTGCAAATATAGAAGAATTCGTCCAAAACATTGAACATATTGAACTTGAAACAACCCCTGATTTCTTTGAGATATTTGTTGAAGGGTGTCAATTCAAGCCGATGTCTATAGATATGACGAAGACGTAAGGAGAAAACAAATAAAGCGTGAAAACTTTTCGCGAACGTTTAAAATCTGATATACCTATACTATATGATGGCGGATTTGGGTCACAACTATTTGCTCGCGATATTGAACTTGCCAATAGTGCGCTTGCAAACGAATTGCATTCTGCTGATGTTGTTGATATTCATTCAGACTATATCAGCGTTGGTGCTGAGGCAATCGGCACAAATACATTTGTCGTTTCACCACTTCACTTGGAAATGGCGGGGCAAGATAAATCGGATGCCCAACGACTCACACGACTTGGTGTTCAGCATGCAAAGGCTGCAGTTGCAGAAAGTGAAAAACATGTTTACATTGCTGGTTCTGTTGGTCCTTCACCAGGTGCCATTGAAGCGGACAGCGGCGACACAACATTTGGCATTGCAAATGATAAAGTTCGGGAAGCACATAAACTTGTTATCCACACACTTGCAGAAGCAGGAGTAGATTTCCTCTGCCTTGAGACGATGTTTTCCGCGAAAGAAGCCGCTATTGCTGCTGATATCGCACGTGAGACTGGACTACCGATAGCAGTGAACATGACATATAAATGGACAAAAGAACGCAGTACCGGCAAGGAGATATATAAAACCGATTGGGGACATTCTGCTTTAGATTTACTTCAGATCCTTGCCAATGGTGAGTTTTCAAAAGGGGACTCACTTTTAGATTATGTTGATATTATCGGTCTAAACTGCGGCGCAGAATCAAAGCGAACGGAGCATTCGGGAATGCCGTACGCTATCACCGGAACTGAACAACTCCAGGCTGCATTGACGGAGATAAGCATTAACGGCAAACGAATGATGGCATACCCAAACGCTGGAATGCCCGAACTTAATGAGAATTATGAAACTGTCTATACACAAACATCAACAGAGATGGCTGGTCATATCCCCGCACTCATTAAAGCAGGTGCTTACTTAATCGGTGGTTGTTGTGGCACTACACCTGCACATATAAAGGCTTTCCGTGAGGCGATTGATGCGAACACGCGTTAAAATTTGTGGTATTACGAATCTGACCGATGCAGAAACAGCCATCAACGCAGGTGCGGATGCTCTCGGATTTATTTTTGTACCAGAGACACCGCGCTACATCACTCCTAATAGTGCATCTGAAATCATTCGAGCGTTACCTCCGTTTATTACAACAGTTGGCGTTTTCAGGAATGTTGAACATAAGGTAATTGAAGATATTGCTACAGAAACAGGTATCACATCTGTCCAATTACATGGCACAGAATCACCCGAATTTTGCCAACAATTGTCATTTCCTGTCGTTAAGGTATTTGAACTACAAACCAAAGAGGACTTACAATTCTTAGAAGATTACAATGTGAGTGCATTCCTCGTGGATAAACCAAAATCTATTTCAGGTGGAATGATCAATTTGGAATTAGCACTAAAGGCACGACATCACACAAATAGGTTGATCCTCGCGGGTGGCTTAACACCTGAAAATGTAGTAGATGCTGTCCAATATGTAAAACCTTACGCAGTTGACGTTGCCAGTGGAGTTGAATTAGAAAAACGTCGGAAGGATCCGCAAAAAATTAAGGCGTTCATCAGAGCCGTTAGACACGCTGATGAAGTATAAACAGAAGATGCAAACAATAACCCTGACATATAAAAGACTGCCAGATCGGATTAATTATTTTCAGCAGCAACTGCTTTATGAAGATGAAGACGTTATTGTAACATCTCAACGGGTAAAACCTTCTTCTCCAATCGTTCTGAACGGTGAGACGGTTTTAGGGGATAACTTCACAGCGGTTTGGTTTGTATTTACAGGATTGTGGTATGACATTGGCAAAATCTACAACCTTAACAACGAATGGACAGGTTATTATTGCGATATTATGATGCCGGTTAAGCGAAATTCAACTCAATTTGAGATTGTTGACCTATTCCTTGATTTGTGGGTATCCCCTGATGGCAGTTATGAAATTCAAGATGAAGACGAGTTTGAAACTGCGCTTGAAAAGGGTATTATTGCACCCGAATTAGCAGAAAAAGCGCGGAATGCATTAGACGACTTAATCGGTGAAGTAGTG
>JAPPMR010000087.1 GCA_028818995.1 Candidatus Poribacteria bacterium
ATAGAGCAAATCCCATGGATTTAAAAGTATATTATAGGTAGCAACTTAGGTTATAAAATAAAAAATAGGCGCGCTTTGTAAGCGCGCCGAGAAACGTTGTATTTGCGATTAAGCAGATTTTTTACCAATCCGTCCAAAGGCAGACTAAGCGTTTAATCCCTCTTGAGCGTTCCCCAGGTGACCGCGAGTTTCCCTTTACTTTCAACAGGTAATCCAGTGGCTGCCAACATTTTGATTTCATCAGCACTTAGCGTGCGATCAAAAATCATGACTTCGTCAATTATTCCTTTGAAATATCTGGCACCACAGCATTCGTCCCATCCGAATTTCAAGTTCATCACTGTTTGCTCAATATGGGGAATCTTATTCTCAGCGGAATCAAGTTTTCCATCTTCCCTGTGATAGATATAGCTCGTTGCTTTATCAGCTTCAATCGCTATCGCGACTAATGCCCATTTGTCTTGTGGAATTTTAGGTGCGCCTTGCCAATTCCATGTCGTTGCGTGGTTATTATTCCACACATACGTTAAAGTGTTATTTGCTGCGACACCCATCCAGAACGTTGTTGGACTTCTTCCTACAACAATTCCCGACCAATCTATCGTTTTCCAACCGTTGATCCGCGCAACCACCGTGATTGCAGTCGTAACCAACTTAAAATTACTATCAACAACCGCATGAGCACCTGCACCATCAACTGCAAGTGCACCGCCCATCCAACCATCGTTTGTCCATTTCGCACCTTGTTCCAAGGCGGCATCATGTCCATTGCCAGATTCATCTTTTCCTTTACCATCCAGCGGCCAGTATCCAACGAGTCCATCACTTAGCCCCGCTGCAAACGCTCCTACGGACCAAAGGCTAATGGTAAATACTAAAACCGTAATAACACTTACTCTATACTTCACTTTTTACTCCTTTTATTGCTGATTAAGTCTGTTTCAATCTCCAGTGTGAAGGGTTGAGATCTGATTTTGGTAGAGAAAACAGTAAAGGGTGCTGTTAAACAGACACCTCTCTATTAGCGGTATAATACAGAAAAGACAAATTTTGTGCAAGGAAAATTGAACAGTTATTTTGAATATATAGAGTCAAATTCAAACTTTTATATTTATCTATATTGCTTCAATTTAACACAAAATTTGCTTTGGAAGTGATAAATATTTCTCCATTAAGCATAAAAAACTATATGTACATTGAATTTTAAAAGAAAAAGTTTGCAATTTTACTGAAAATAACGTATGATTATACGTTACACATAGGCAATTATGGGGTTTAATCAAAATATAACCGAAGTTATACCCATTTAAAAACGGTATTTTAGTGTTAAACGCGTCGTTTAGATTTTGAAATCTATCTTTACAAGCAAATCAACATCTAACAGGAAACACACTATGGCAACTTTTGGAACTGGCGACTATCAATATGAGGTAGTAGAAGATTGGGGTATGATTCCACAACTTGGACTCGTTTCTGGCGTAGCATGCGATTCAAATGACCGTGTCTATGTCTATAACCGCAGTCCACAACCTGCCATGCTCGTTTTTGACGCAGATGGAACTTTCGTTGCAGAATGGGGTAAAGATATTTTCCAAAAACCGCACGGCATCTGGATTAGTCCTGAAGATGAAATCTACACAACAGACACCATTGACCACACGGTACGAAAGTTCTCGCTTGATGGTGATTTGTTACAGACATTCGGCACCGTCAATCAACCGGGGGTGCCGGGAACACCCTTTAATCAACCGACACGTGCTGTTCTCTCTGCATCCGGTGAGATGTATGTTTCTGATGGATACGGACAATCGCGGGTTCACAGAATGACTGCCGATGGTGAAGTTATCGTTTCGTGGGGCGCACCCGGGACTGGTCCTGGAGAATTTAATCTGCCACACGATGTGACTGTAGATCACAACGATAGGGTCTATATTCTTGACAGAGGCAATCTGCGATGCCAGATTTTTAATAATAATGGCGAATTCCTAACAGAGTGGGCTGATCTTGGCTCGCCTAACGATCTATTCATTGACTCAGATAATATTATCCATATTGCCGAAGCACGCCAAAGCATCTGTATCATAACACTTGATGGAGATATAATCGGACGCTGGGGTGAGAAAGGCACCGCACCGGGCCAATTTAGCGATTCCCCACACGGCATTTGGATCGATTCAAAAGGAGACATCTATGTCAGCGAAGTTATCGCTGAAAGGCGTTTCCAAAAATTCGCGAGGGTTTATTAGTTTTGAAAAAGCATTATCCATATATATTCAGTCTCGTTTTTTTTGCTCTTGTCGCATGCACCTTTGCTTTTGCTGGCGAGGGTCATGAACACACAGGCGATCAGATAAAAAAACTGATTACGCAACCTATCACATTTTCGTTTGTAAATAACGCCTTAGTTGTTTA